>NZ_JABUMQ010000171.1:0-23366 GCF_013336645.1 Myxococcus sp. CA039A
GCCCTGGCGCGTGCTCGGCGGGGCGGTGGTGATCCTGGCCGCCAGCGTGTTCGCGTTCCGCGCGCTGCCGGGCGAGTTCGTCCCGTCGCAGGACCAGAGCCGGTTGATGGTCCGCCTGCAGACGGCGGTGGGCAGCAGCCTGGAGGAGTCGAATAAAATCTTCCAGCGGGCGGAGGCCTTCGCCTCGTCGCGCCCGGAGGTGCTCAGCGTCTTCGCGGTGGTGGGCGGAGGCGGTGGCAACACCAGCGCGAACGGAGGCTTCATGATGCTGACGCTGAAGCCACCCGACGAGCGCATGCCGCAGGCGGAGTTCCAGCAGATCCTCCGCAAGGAACTCAACAGCTACCCGGGTCTGCGCGCCGTGGTGCAGGACCTGTCGCAGGCGGGCTTCACCGCGCAGCGCGGGTTCCCGGTGGAGTTCAGCGTGCGCGGCTCGGACTGGGACCAGCTGGTCAAGGCGAGCCAGGAGATGCGCGAGAAGGTCCAGGCGAGCGGCAAGGTGGTGGACGTGGACACCGACTACCAGCTGGGCATGCCGGAGCTGCGCATCACCCCGGACCGGGCGCGCGCGGCGGACCTGGGCGTGCCGATTCAAGCGGTGGCGACGACCATCAACGCGCTGGTCGGCGGCGTTCGCGTAGGCAAGTACAGCACCGGAGGTCGGCGCATCGACGTGCGCATGCGCCTGTTGGCCGGGCAGCGCTCCAGGCCGGAAGACCTGGCGATGCTCAAGGTGCGCACGGCGAGTGGTGCGCTCGTCCCCCTGTCGTCGCTGGTGACGCAGGAGGAGCGGCCGGCGCTGCAGGCCATCACCCGCAGGGACCGAGAGCGCGCCATCAGCATCTTCGCCAACGTGGCGCCGGGCTCCAGTCAGGAAGAGGCGCTGGCCACGGTGGAGCGGCTCGCGAAGGACCTGCCTGGAGGCGTGCGCGTGGTGCCGGGCGGCGCGAGCGTGGCGTTCCGCGACTCGATGAGCAGCCTGTTCTTCGCGCTCTTCCTGGGGATTGGCGTCGCGTACATGGTGCTGGGAGCGCAGTTCAACTCGTTCCTGCACCCCGTCACGGTGCTCACGATTCTCCCGCTGTCGGTGGCCGGCGCGGCCTTCGCGCTGCTGGGCACGGGCAGCACGCTGAACATCTTCAGCATGATTGGCTTGTTGCTGCTGATGGGCATCGTGAAGAAGAACTCCATCATCCTGGTGGACTACGCGCTCCAGCAGCGGGAGCTGGGGTTGGACGCGGTGGAGTCGATGCTGCGCGCCGGCCCCGTGCGTCTGCGGCCGATTCTCATGACGTCCACGGCGACGATGATGGCGGCGGTGCCGGCGGCGCTGGCGCTGGGCGCGGGCAGCGAGACGCGCGCGCCCATGTCCATCGCCGTGCTGGGCGGCCTCTCCGTCTCCACGGTGCTCAGCCTCGTCGTGGTGCCGGCCTTCTACGTGGTCGCCGACCGCATGAAGACGCGGCTGGCCACGTGGCGGGGCAAGCGTCCGGATGACGAGGTCGGCGGTCCCACGGCACAGGCGCGGCCCGGGGGCGAGGAGCCTCGCCCGGCGGCGCACGGCTGAGGTCAGGGGCTCGCGGCTTCACCCGCGAGCCTCTTTCACCCAGGCGCTGGCGAGGGGGCAGGCGCCGTCACGGCGTCTGGCTGAAGCACGCGCGCACCGTGGACATCGTCAAGGGTACGTCGGTGGATGGGCAGGCGAGTCCACGGCGAGCAAGGAGATGACCCCATGGCGCACGAGACCGAGCTTCCTCCCTCCATCACCCCGGTGAAGGAGCGCGACGAGTCGCTGGACCTCCAGGCGTTCCTCGACGAAATCGGCAACAGCCGCGAGGTCAGCGTCAACAAGGTGGACGCGCGAGACGCGGCGCACGCGGTGCTTTGCACGCTGGCGCGCCGCCTGTCCGACGGCGAGGACGTGAAGCTGATGCGCGCGCTGGGCCCCGACATCGGCGACATCGTCGGGGAGTGCACCATCCTCCGGGGCCCGTCGCATGCGCGACGCATGCACCGCGACGAGTTCATCTCCGACGTGGCGGACCACCTGAAGATTCCGGTGGACCAGGCGGACCGGGTGATGAAGGTGGTGTTCACCGCGGTGAGAGACCGCATCCCGGAGGACGAGGTGTCTGCGGTGGCCTCCCAGCTCCCGGCGGACCTCGCGGACAGCTTCCGCCGGCCGGTGTAGCCAGCGGAGTCGCCGGTACCGGGCTTCCCGTCTCCAGGAAGCCCGGCGCGGCTCACGGTCTTCAGGCCGGCCTGGCGAGCGCCGCGTCGATGGCCTGGACCAGGCGCGGGTCCTCCGCCGTCACGTCCGGGGCGAAGCGCGCGGCGACGCGACCATCGCGGCCAATGAGGAACTTCTCGAAGTTCCACTGCACTTCCGGAATCGGATTCGCGTCGATGCCGTAGCCCTTGAGCTTCTGGCGCATCGGCCCTTCGCCCGTGGCGTCGGGGACCGCGCTCGTCAGCTCGCGGTACAGCGGGTGCTTGTTCTCGCCCACGACGGAGATCTTCGAGAACAGGGGAAACTTCACGGAGTAGGTCAGGTCGCAGAAGTCCTTGATCTCCGCCTCGGTGCCCGGCTCCTGGCCCAGGAAGTTGTTCGCGGGAAAGCCGAGCACCTCCAGCCCCTGGGCGTGCTTGTTCTCGTAGAGCTTCTCCAGGCCCTCGTACTGCGGGGTGAGGCCGCACTTGGAGGCGACGTTCACCACCAACAGCACCTTGCCCTTGAACTGGCCCAGCGTCAGGGCGGCGCCGTCGATGGACTTCAGCGGGATGTCGTAGAGGTTCTGGCTCATATGGGCGCAGAGCCTCTTACTTTGGCCCCGCGCCCGTCAATCGCCGCCGTGAGATGTGTCGCCCCGCCTATACGCGGGTGACGCTGAGTCGCGCGAAGTAGTGCCAGGTGGAGCTGACGCCCTGTGCGGTCGTCGACTTGTGCCTCTGGACGATTCGCTCCGCGGATTCTCCACTCTGGTGCTCCAGGATGAGCCGGGCCTCCACGGTGGTGGAGAACCAGGCGCGCACCATGCTGGGAATCGCGTTGGCCGTGCAGATGCTGCCGACGACGAGCACCCGGGGGTCGTCATTCGGGATGGTCTCCGAGTCGCCCCCAGCGAGGCGCAGCCGGCAGTACCCACCGTTCGCGGTGGGTGACTTGTTCGTCACCATTCCGTCCTCCTCCTGGCCGGTGAGGTAGACGACGCTCGAGTAGCCGGAGATGTCGTACGTCCCGGGGGGAACCGTGATGACCCCGGTCTTCAGGTCCAGCCGGATGGAGCGCTCGGGCGAACACGCCTCCACGCGGGTGAACACCCGGGTGTTCATTCCGGGCTCCAGCGTCTTCGTGTCTGGCGAGTCCTCGGCGAAGACGGCGAACACGCGCGAGTAGTTCACCGGGGAGGAGGTCCACTGGTAGGTCTCCTCGGTCTTGCCTCCCTCTCCGTCCAGGGTGAGCACCTGGATGTTGTCGTCGCTCCGGCCGCCGGTGAGCCACCGGTCCTTCGCGCCGCCCACCTTCAAGTAGACCGCCCGGCCTCGTTTGACCTCGCCGCTGCCCATCGCCGTGCGACTCTGCATCACCGTCCACTGGTAGCTCGACTCCATGTCGCCGCCCTCACCGTCGAGCGTGGAGACCTCTCGCTGGCCCTCGCTGCGTCCTCCCGTCAGCCAGCGGGGCTTGTCGCCGCCCACCTTGAGATAGACGATGTCGCCGTAGCGCAGGGGGCCGCTGCCCACGGTGTCGCGGGTCTTCATCAGGGTCCACCGGTAGCTGGACTCCAGGTCGCCGCCCTCGCCATCGCGGGTGTACACCCGCTTGTTGCCGTCGCTCCGGCCGCCGGTGAGCCACCGGTCCTTCGCGCCGCCCACTTGAAGATAAAGGGTTTCTCCATAGATGAGTGTGTCGGTGGTGGGGATGAGCTCCGGAGTGGGGAGGGGCTTCATGGGACCGATTCGTGGGGACTCAAGGCTGGCTTTCTCAGACACGGCATCCTCCTGTGGATGCGCTGAACGATGACATACGCCATGAGGCAGCCCTCCCACTGATACGAAGCGATACAATGAGAGACGAAGCGGCTCGCTCGCCAACGGATGCAACGGAAGGGGTATGCTTCAGGGGACGCATTCCTGGCACGGGCACCCTCATGGAACTGAAAAGTCAGACGTCGACCCCGCGTGTCTTCATCGTGGATGACGATACGCAGCTCACGGCGATGGTCGCCGACTACCTGCGGATGCATGGCTTCACCGCGGAGTGTGAGGTCAGCGGTGACCGGGCGGTGCCACGGATTCTCGCCGCGCGGCCCGACCTGGTGGTGCTCGATGTGATGCTTCCCGGCAAGGATGGCTTCACCGTCTGCCGGGAGCTTCGGGGGGCCTATCCGGGCCCCATCCTCATGCTGACGGGGAGGGGCGCCGAGGTGGACGAAGTCGTGGGGCTGGAGAGCGGCGCCGACGACTACCTGCCGAAGCCAGTCAGCCCCCGCGTGCTCCTGGCGCGGATGCGGGCGCTCTTGCGCCGCACGAGCACGGCGCCCGTGCCGGAGCCTGGCCCCGTTCGCGTCGGCGAACTCACGGTCGACCCGGCTCGCAGAACGGCCCATCTGCGGGGGGCGGCGCTCGACCTGACCTCGGGCGAGCTGGACGTGCTGTTCCTGCTGATGACGCATGCGGGGCAGGTCGTGAGCCGGCAGCTCATGTACCAGCGGCTTCGGGGCGTGGAGCAGGATGACATCGACCGCTCCGTGGATCTCCGCGTCTCGCGTCTGCGTCACAAGCTGCGCGAAGCCTCCGGCGAGGCGGACGTCATCAAGACGGTCCGCGGGGTCGGCTACCTCTTCACCGTGAGCTGACCCGTGGACCGACTCTTCCTTCGCGTCTATCTCCACATCTTCGCGGGCGTGCTCATCGCCGGTCTCGCCGCCAGGGCGTTCGTGATTCCGAGGATCAACGCGCAGCTCGCGCGGAACCTCGAAGTCTCCCTCGCGGTGCCCGTCGGGCTGATGGCCGAGCTGTTCGAGGCGCGCTACCGCGAGCACGGCGACTTCGGAGGTCCCGCCGAGGAGGCCTCCAAGCGCTTCGGCGTGCCAGTCGCGCTCATCCCCCAGGCACGGACCCCTCTCGACGCCGAGGAGGCCGAGCGGCTCGCGCGCGGGCAGGTCATTCGAGAGGGGCCGGTGTTCGCGTCGATGCTCTATGCGCGCATCGAAGGGACGAACCACGTCCTCCAGGTGGGGCCGCTGCCGCTCATGTTCCCGCTGGGCGGTGCGCGAGGCGGCGCGCTCCTCCTGTTCTTCGTGGGCGGGCTCTCCCTGGGCATCTTCGCGCTCCTGCGCCCCGTGCGCCGTCAGCTCCTGGACCTGCGGCGAACCGCCGAGGCGCTCGGCAGGGGAGAGCTCGGGGCGCGAGCCCAGGTCGGCTCACGGGACGTCATCGGCGCCCTCTCGGCGGCGGTGAACCACATGGGCGCGGAGCTCCAGCGCTCCATCACCCTGCGAGACGAGCTCCTCCACAACACCTCCCACGAGCTTCGAGCCCCGAGCCAGCGGCTGCACTTCAGCCTCGCGCTCGCGAGAGAAGCGTCAGAGCCCGACGCGCGGGAGCACGCCTTCGACCGGGTGGAGCGCAGCCTGTCGGAGCTCGATGCGCTCATCGACGAGCTGTTGACCTATGCGCGCCTGAAGGCGCACGGCGCGCACAAGGAGGCCCGGGTGGACGTGCGTCCTGTCCTCGCCGCGCTCTGCGAGACCCTGACCCTGCTGCCACACAAGGCGGTGCTGGCCGCCCCGGGGCCGGACGAGGAGCCGCTCGTCGTTCGTGTCGAGGCCCGGCTCATCGAGCGCGCGACGTCGAACCTGATTCTCAATGCCCTGCGCCATGCGAACTCCCGGGTCCAGGTCAGCCTGAGCCGGGAAGGGCTCGTGATTCACATCCATGTCGACGACGACGGGCCTGGGATTCCGCTCGCGGAGCGGGAGCGGATCTTCGAGCCGTTCCATCGACTCGACGACGAGCGCCACGGCTTCGGGCTCGGGCTCGCCATCGTGCACCGCATCGCGGAGGTGCATGGAGGGAGCGTCCGTGCCCTGGGCTCGGCGCTGGGGGGCGCACGCTTCACGCTGTCGTTTCCAGCGTGAAGCGCGGCCCGAACCCGGGGCGGAGCCTTGCCCCTACTTCTTCGCGCTGCTGCGCAGGTAGCGATAGAACTCGGAGTCGCTGCCCAGGAAGAGGGACGTGGAGCGGTCCACCACCTGGGGGTAGGCCTCCAGGGTGCGCATGAACTGGTAGAACTCCGGGTCCCTCCCGAAGGCGTCCGCGTAGATCTTCGTCGCCTCGGCGTCGGCGGTGCCGGTGATCTCCTGCGCCTTGCGGTACGCCTCCGAGCGGATCTCCTTCAAGTCCCGCTCCCGCTGTCCGCGCACTTCGGCCGCGCGGCCC
This sequence comes from Myxococcus sp. CA039A, assembly GCF_013336645.1. NCBI lineage: Bacteria > Pseudomonadati > Myxococcota > Myxococcia > Myxococcales > Myxococcaceae > Myxococcus > Myxococcus sp. CA039A. The sequence goes on from NZ_JABUMQ010000171.1 coordinate 6,445, forward strand.
ATGCCCTCGGAGCGCGAGCGCTCGGCGGTGCGGCGCCGCTCGGAGATCATGCGCTCGAACACCTTCACCTGGACCTCGTCGACGTAGTTGATGCGGCGGATCTGCACGTCCACCAGCTCCACGCCGAACTCCTTGACGATCTCCGCCGCGCGGTCGCGAATCTGCCGGGTGAGCTTGTCGCGTCCCTGGGAGACCTGCTCCAGCGACTCACCGCGCTCGGCCTCGGTGGTGTACTCGTCGTCCTCGAACGGCCGGTTGGTGGAGCGCACCGCCTCAATCAGCGCGAACGAGGCGATGGTGTTGCGCGTCTCGCCGTCGATGATGTCGTCGAGCCGGGACTGGGCATTGCGCTCGTCGCGCAGGCGCTGGAAGAAGCGCAGCGGGTCCACGATGCGCCAGCGGCCGAAGGTGTCCACCCAGATGTACTTCTTGTCCTTGGTGGGGATCTGGTTCGGGTCCCCGCGCCAGTCCAGCCAGCGCTTGTCGAAGCGGTTCACCGTATCGACGAAGGGCTGCTTGAAGTGCAGTCCCGGCTCGGTGATGGACTGGCCCCGGGGCTGGCCGAAGCGGGTGATGACGGCCTGCTCGTGCTCGCTCAACGTGTACGTGCTGGAGAAGCCCAGCACGACGGCGAGCGCGGCGACGACGACGAGAATCAGTGCGACGCGGCTCATTGCTGGGCCTCCTTCAGCTGCGCTGCGCCCGCGGAGACGGAGTCCGCCCCGTCCATCCGCAAGAGGGGCGTGAAGCCCTTGAGGTTCTCATCCATGACCACCTTCTGCCCGGCGCCCTGGAGCACCTGGCTGACCGTCTCCAGGTACATCCGGCGACGGGTGACCTCCGGCGCCTTGCGGTACTCCTCGTAGACGCGGGTGAAGCGCTCGGCCTCGCCCTTGGCGCGGTTGACGCGTTCAATCGCGTAGCCCTCCGCGGAGCGCAGCGCCTCCTCGGCCTCGCCCTTGGCGCGGGGGATGGCGCGGTTGCGCTCGGCGTAGGCCTCGTTGATGGCGCGCTCCTTCTCCTGGATGGCCTGGTTGACCTCGTTGAAGGACGGCTTGACGGGGTCGGGCGGGTTCACGTCCTGGAGGACGACCTGCTGGATGTCCACGCCCGTCTCGTAGCGGTCCGCCAGGTCCTGGAGCAGCAGCTTGGACTGGGTGGCCACCGTCTGGCGGCCCGTGGTGAGGACCTCGTTGACGGAGTGGTCGCCGACCACCGCGCGCATCGACGCCTCGGAGATATCGCGGAGCATCCCCTCCACGTTCTTCACCTTGAAGAGGTACTTGTACGGGTCCTTGATCTTGTACTGGACGATCCACTCGACCACGGCGACGTTGAGGTCACCGGTGAGCATCAGGGACTCGCGCTTCAGGTCCGACGTGCTCGCCGAATACGACGTGGCGCGCGAGTTGACGGACTCGGTGCGGAAGCCGAACTCCGCCTTGAGCTGCCGCTGCACCGGCACCTTGACGATGCGATCCACCCAGAACGGCAGCCGGAAGTGGGGACCCGGCTCCACCGTGCCCACGAAGCGGCCGAGCCGGAGGATGACGCCCACCTCGTCCGGCTCCACCTGCGCGTAGCTGGTGAGCAGGCCCACCAACGTGACGAGCGCAATCGAGCCCAGCAGGAGCCGACGTCCGAGGCCGCGACTCAGCCTCTTCTGCAGCTCACGCAGGACGTCCGCGGGGTCCCGCCCGTTCGGGTCGGGGTTCAACACTCGAGGATCCCATGCCATCCCTCAGTCTTTGGACTGCAAAGAATCTACTTGCAAGGAGAACCGGGGCGGCGAGTGAAACGGGCCCGGAATCCTGGTTCATTCGTGACCCCTTGCCTGCCGAGCACCTATGGTCCGTCCCCGCGCCCATGGTCACCCTCGACGCCCCGGCTCCCGACTTCGAAGCCCTCACCACTCAGGGGCAGCGCCTGCGCCTCTCCGCGCTGCGAGGGCGCCCCGTGGTGCTCTTCTTCTTTCCGGCCGCCTTCACGCCCGTGTGTACCCAGGAGGCGAAGCATTTCGGCGAGGCGCTTCCGCAGCTGCGGGCTCTTGGCGCCGAGGTGGTGGGCGTGTCCACGGACACGCATCAGGTTCAGTGCGACTTCGCCGCGGCGACGGGCGCGGAGTACCCGATGGTGGGCGACCCGAGCGCGGGCATCGCGCGCGGCTACGACGTGGTGTGGCCGCTGCTCAAGCGCGTGCAGCGGGTGACCTTCGTCATCGATGCGCGGGGCATCATCCGAGGCATCTTCCACCACGAGCTGCGTGTGGAGCACCACGTTCGCATGGTGGTGCGCGCCGTACAGAGCCTCGCCACGGCGGGCTGAACCGCGCGGCGCCTCGGCCTTCGACTCCGGAAACGACACCGGCCTCGCGGCCGGGATGAACCCGGAGCCGCGAGGCCAGGAGCGGACAGGGCTCAGTAGTTGAGGTTGACCGCGAAGTGGAACGTGTCACCGGACGCGTTGTCCACGTCCGCGCGGAAGTCGAAGTTGGTGCCGCTGCGGTAGTACCAGAGGTAGCCGCCCGCGCCGACGTTGCGGATGACCTGGTCCTTGATGTTGAGCGTCACGTTGCCGGAGGTCGGGCACACGGCGGTCTTGTGGTAGTCCACTCCGCCGCGCTGGGCGTAGGCGCCACCGCCCCAGTTGGTCAGGCACATCTTCCAGTCGTAGGCCGCGTTGCAGAAGTTGTCCTGGAACCAGGTGATGTCGCACGGGCCGTAGGCCGCGGCGCTCGTGCTTCCGGCGGCCAGGCCGTCCTTGAAGATCGACTCACCGCGCTCGGTCGCACCCTCGGCGTCGCGGGGGGACGTGCGCATCAGCTCGTAGCGCTGCTGGGCGATGCCGAGCGCCTGGGGCACGTCGCTGCGGCCGGTCAGCTTGCTCCACGCCGCGGCGGGGCCAATGCCGTCGATGGCCGCCGGGGGGTTCGGGTAGACGCCGGCCTCCATGACCATCACCTCGCCGTCCGCCAGCTCGAGGAACTCGACCACGTTGCCGTTGTCGCGCTCCACGCGCGCCAGCACCGACGCGGGCGTCTCCGTCTTCTCGGTGGTGGTGGCGGCGTCCTCGATGCCGCAGCCGGCGGCGAGGACCATCATCATGACTCCAGGGACGATACGCTTCATGGGACTTCTCCCGAGCAACGCGCCTGGCGCCGCTCATGTTGTTGTGGGGTGGGATGCAAGTGCGCGCCGCGAAACCGCATGCGGACCGTGTCGGCGTGCTCCCGGTCCATGAGCAATGGCCGTGCCGCGCGTGCTCTCAGAGGGAAGCGCGAGGAATCAGGGGCACGTGAGCGCAACGCCGGCCGGCAAGTCCTGCCGTGTCAAAGGCAGTCCTTGCTCGTGCCTGTCGCTCCGCTGGAAATGCAGTGGTGGACAGGTGCGGGCGCGGGCATGGGGCGTCCCGGAGGGAAGTAGGGCAGACTTGGTGGGTGATGGCCCCGGCGCCACGGATGGCGCGGTGGGTGGACGGGCAGCGCCCGTACCAGGGGCCGGGAGTCAGGCCAATGAAGCACAAGGAAGCCAGGATGGTGTCCGTCAACGGCCCCGCGGGTCGGTTGATGGCGACAGTCGAGGGCGACGGCGGCATCCCCGCCATCTTCGTGCACGATGTCGCCGGGGACCGGTCTCACTGGGCGGAGACGCAGGTGGGCCTCGCGACGCGCAGCGTGGCCTTCGACCTTCGCGGGCTGGGCGAGAGCAGCGGCTCCCACGGTCCCTTTGGCGTGGAGGCGGCGGTGGAGGATGTCGTCGCGGTCGCCGACGCGCTGGCCCCCGAGAAGTTCGTCCTGGTGGGGCATGGCTTTGGAGCCGCGGTGGCTGGCGCCTTCGCCGCGTACTACCCCGAGCGGCTGGCCGGGCTCCTCTATGTCGAAGCGCCGGGAGACCTGCGCCGCATGCCGGAGGCCGAGGCGGAGGCCTGGCTCGACAACTTCAGCGCCGCGAAGTACGGCGCCTTCCACGAGCACTGGCTCACGCCCCAGCTCCTCGCCGCGAAGGATTCCACGCGCGTGTTGGTGATGAAGACGATGCGCACGTCGCGTCGCGAGGCCATCGCCGGGAACCTGGAGTCGCTGCTCGCGCATGACCCGGACGCGGCGTTCGAGCAGTTCAAGGGCCCCACCCACGCGCTGGTGGCGGCCACGGGGCCGGAGACGCTGGTGGGACAGCGGGCCGACTTGTCCCGCACCGTGGCGCCGCACGCCAGTCACTGGCTGATGTTGGACTCGGCGAAGTGGTTCCACACGGAAGTGGTCCGCTTCCTCGGTCAGAGTCGGCACCACCCCTGAGCCACGCGGGGCCGGGTCCGCTCGTCTCGGGTGCATCGTCGCTCTACACTGCCTCCCTCCTGGAGGAACGATGCACCTGAAGAGACTTCATCGGTCGGCAGTGAGCGCGGTGTTCTCGCTGGCCACAGGCTTCGCGCTCGCCAGCGTGGCGGGCTGTTCGAGCGAGGATGCGCCGGGCGTGGACGTGCCCAACCCGCTGACCAATCCCAAGGATGGCCCGCCCGCCGGCAATCCGAACGCGGAGGCCACCTGCACCGTGCCCGCGGAAGCGGGGCTCGCTGACAGCTCCAGGCCGACCACCGTTGTCGGCACGGGAACGCCCGCGAGCTGTACCAGTGCCGCCTTTGTCGAGGCAGTGGCCCGGGGCGGGGTCATCACCTTCGACTGTGGCCCGGAGCCGGTGACGATCACGCTCGACAGGACGGCGAAGATCTTCAACGACAAGGGGCCGGAGATCGTCATCGACGGCAAGGGGCTGGTGACGCTCAGCGGAGCGGGCAGGCACCGCATCCTGTACATGAACACCTGTGACCAGAAGCAGGTGTGGACGACCTCCCACTGCCAGAACCAGGACCACCCTCGGCTGACGATCCAGAACCTCACGTTCGTGGATGCCAGCTCCAAGAGTGAGTCGGAGTTCGACGGAGGCGGGGCGGTCTGGGTGCGCGGTGGGCGGGTGAAGGTCATCAACTCCCGCTTCTTCAACAACGCGTGCGCGGATGTCGGGCCCGACGTTGGAGGTGGCGCGCTCCGGGTGTTCAGCCAGTACGACGGGCGGCCGGTCTACGTGGTGAACACGACCTTCGGCGGCAAGCAGGGCTTCGGCGGAGTCTGCTCCAACGGTGGTGGCATCAGCAGCATCGGCGTGTCGTGGACAGTCATCAACAGCCTCTTCTCCCACAACCGGGCCATCGGCAACGGCGCGAATCCCGCCACTCCAGGCACCCCGGGAGGGGGCAGCGGCGGCGCCATCTACAACGACGGCGACAGGATGACGCTGTCCCTGTGTGGCACGCGAATCGAGCACAACGAAGTCAACGCGCATGGAAGCGCCATCTTCTTTGTCAGCAATGACCATTCGGGCGACATCCGCATCGACCGCTCGGTCATCCAGAACAACCGGGGTGGCTCCTGGTACGTGACGTATCCCCAGATATCGAATCACTCGGATACGCCGATTGCCGTCACGAACTCCACGATTGAGTGACGGAATGGCTGTCAAGGTGCGGGTAAGAGTGCGGGCTACCATTGACACCAGTGAGCAATTGACTGGGAGTGAACAGTGTGCTTTTTCTCGCACTGCCTCGAGGCTATCAAAGGCTCATCAAAGGATCGTCCCAAATGTCAGTGGTTTCGAAGCTGCCCGCTCCGGCTGCCCCGCCCCCGGCTCAACCTTCCGGTACCGTCACGCTCTACAAAGACGCGGGTTGGGTGGGCTCGCCCTACTCAGTCAATACCCGTGATTACCTCAAAGACACACGCCATTCCATCGCCGGGTCGAGCCTTCACGACGAAGCGACCTGGATTGCGTTCAATCTGCCGGTAGGCACCGTCATGACCCTGACGGATAACTATGTCGCCCCGGCCAACGGCAATGTCTATGACCTCATCAACTGCGGCAGGGTGGTCGACCTCGTGGGAACAGGCCAGACCGAGGCCGTGGATCTCACGAAGATCAACCTGAACGATTGCATTTCGGCGTTCTTCTGGCACACGCCCGACCTGAGCGCCGGCGCCATCGAACTCTACGAATCCGCCGCCTTCGCGGGGAACCGCACCGTCCTGTTCCTCTCGGAGTGGGGCGCGGGAAAGACCTACGCCCTGGATGGCTGGTACATCAAGGATCGCGCGAGTTCCGTGCGCTGGCCCGCGCTGGTGGACGCCCAGATGGCCTCGTTGTTCAACAACAACGACGGCTCGGGGGCGGCCTATGGGAACATCAAGGCGTGGGGCAGCTTCTCGGAGGTGAGCAATCTCAAGGAGGTCGGATTCAACGACGCCGTCTCCAGTTTCTCCTGGAACAACCTCCTCCCGAAGCAGTCGTTCGTCAAACCGGTGGACATCGTGGTCCCCGACTCCGTCGGGAAGAGGGTGTCGGACAGTCTGCATTGGCCAAACGACTCCTCCGCGGTCCAGAAGCAGACCCTCTCGGTCGACGTCACGGACGAGCAGACGACAACGGTGACGGCCACCAACCAGTACACGGCGGGCATGCAGTTGAGCTATTCGCTCTCGGCCAAGAAGACCCAGGGAACGAATGAGGTGACCAAGGAGTGGACACTCAGCGTCGGCTTTGTCTATTCGCATACTGATGAATCGTCGTTGACCAAGACGCAAAAAACGACGCTCGTGGTCACGGTTGAGTTGAATGTGCCCCCCTACTGCATCTTCGACGCGACGCTGTGGGTGCAGCTGGGGCAACTGCCCCCTGGCACGACCTACAAGACCACGGCCGAGCGCTGGTATGACCAGGAGCTCAAGGGAAGCGTGTACGATCCTGCGAACGGCTACTGGAAGCGCACGGAGTCCGTCACCTTGCAGATGGGCGGAACCCTGGCCGTCAGTCAGACCTGTGAAACCAAGGAGAGCGCTCTCCCCGAGAAGCCGCCGGTCACCGCGCCATAGCATGCAGGCGTCGTGAATGGCTGATGGCCGCGCCGCTCCGAGGAGGGGCGCGGTGGACTTCCCGGCATTGATTCGCTAGGAACCGTCAGTCCATGAACTCAAGAATAAGCAGTGCGACTGTTTTATGGGCAGGAGTGCTGGCCGCAATCGCGCTCACCGGATGTACGAAGGAGGGTGAGCGCGAGAGCCGCGTGGGGACCGTGTCGCAGGCCGCGACGTCACCGGTGAGCGTGTCGGAAGCGGTGGCGATCACCAGCCAGGGCATGACGCAGAACGGCTCGGCGCACCGCAACGAGGCGCTGCTCGGGGTGTTCCAGACCGAGGACTACGAGGTCGAGGCGCTGCTGCGCTTCCCTCAGCTCGGGGTGCCGCAACGGGCCGTGGTGCAGAGCGCGACGCTCCGGTTCGCCGTGGAGACCTATACCGACGACTTCGCGATTCGTGGCTCGTATGTGCAGGCCCCCTGGAACCTGGTGGCTGGAGACCTGGGGTGGCAGTTCCGGGATGAGGACCTGGCGTGGGACCGGCTGGGCGCGGTGGGGCAGGGGACGGATCTCGTCGCGGGCTCCTCGTTCCATGTCACCACGTTTCCGAGCACGGTGAGCGTGCACAACGTGCCGCTCGATGTCGCGGTGGTGCAGTCGTGGGTCGATGACCCTTCGACGAACCAGGGCGTGATGCTGGCGAACTCGAAGGTCGGCAAGGTGGCCAAGCTGTTCACCAGCCTGGCGACCCAGCCGGAGCGCCGGCCGCTCCTCACCATCGAGTACACCCCTCCCGTGCCGAACAGCGACACCACGCCACCGACGGTGGCAATCACCTCGCCCGCGGGAGGCGCGACGGTGGAGGGCGTGGTCGCAATCACCGTGGCCGCGAGCGACAACGTAGGCGTGGCGAACGTGCAACTGCGCATCGACGGCCGCAACCTCGCCTCATCGCAGCTCGACACCCGCTTGTTCCGCAATGGCGACCACGTGCTGACCGCGCACGCTCGCGACGCCGCTGGCAACCTCACCACCTCGGCCTCCGTGCGCATCACCATCGACAACGAGCTCGTCGACACCGGTCCTCCACAGGTTCAAGTCACCGCGCCGGTCGCCAGTGAGACGGTGAGCGGGCCCTTCACGGTGCGGATGAGCGCGGTCGACGACATTGGCGTCACCCGGGTGCACGTCGAGCTGGATGGCACCCAGGTCGGTGAGGCGGACGTGGCCGCCCCCTGGTCGGTGACCCTCGACACCGAGGCGCTCCAGCCCTACGGCATTCGGCAGCTGACCGCGGTGGCACGCGACGCCGTTGGCAACGTCGCCAGCTCGGCGCCGGTGGCTATCACCGTCAGCGCGCCTCCGCCCGACACCATTCCTCCCGAGGTGCAGATCGTCTCGCCCGCGAGTGGCGTGACGGTGGGCGGCACCATCCAGATCAAGATCGACGCCCAGGACAACGTGCGGATCGCCGGCGTGCAGTTGCAGGTGAACGGCCAGAATGTTGGACGCGAGGACCTCGGCTATCCGTATTGGATCAACGTCACCACCACGCAGGTGGGCGATGGCACCTTCCCTGTGACGGCGGTGGCGCGTGATCGCGCCGGCAACCTCACGACGTCCGCGCCCATCACCCTCACCATCGCCAACGGGCCGCCTGTGGTGCTCGCCATCCCGGTGGCGCACCCGCGCGTCTGGTTCACCGCGTCCCGGCTGGCCCGCGCCCAGGCGTACTTCGCGCAGCACCCGTACACCCCGGTGGCGAACGTCCAAGGCCCCGAGCAGGCCATCGACGCGGCGATGCACTCGCTCATCACCGGGACTCCGGCGTCGTGCCGCTCCGCCATCACCTGGGCGGTGCAGACCGAAATCCCCATCAGCGAGAACACGGTGTCGAGCGATCCGGCCCGTTGGTACGGCGAGGCGGTGATCCTCACCTATGACTGGTGCTTCGCGCACCTGTTGCCGGCGGAGCGCACGACCTTGATTGCTCGCTGGAACCTCGCGATCGAGGCGCTCAACGACAACCCGTGGGGCGGCATCGGCATGGAGGGAAACAACTACTACACGGGCTACTTCCGCAACTCGCTCCTGTGGGCGATTGCCAGCTGGCATGAGAACCAGCCGTACGCCAACAACCTCCTGCAGTACGCGATGAGCTCGCGCTGGGACTTCTCGCTGCGGCCCTACCTGGACGGCCCGGCCGCTGGCGGTGCGCCTCACGAAGGCTCGACGTATGGCCGCCGGACGTTCGGCTACATGACGGTGCCATTCACCACGCTCGGCCTGTACGGGCACGACATGTGGAACCAGACGAACTACTTCATGGAGTCGGTCTTCTGGTCCATCTACTCGACCACGCCGGGGCGCAGCCGGATGGGCCAGTTCCAGCTGTTCGAGACGTTCCCGTACAACGATGACGAGCGCTGGTTGACCCGGTGGGACTCCAGCAACACCGCGCAGACGCTGCTGGGCAGCTACTTCGCCCCGCTCATCGAGGAGTGGTCTGCCCAGCCGATCGCCGGCTATGCCAAGCGCTTCCTCGAACTCACCGGTCACCCGATTGACGACCGTCTGATTCGATATGTCTACAGCGACACCGTGGCGGCGGTGCCATCGAGGGACCTGGCGGAGCTGCCGCTCGACTACCACGCGCCCGGCCTGGGCATGGTGTATGCGAAAACGGCGTGGGCGCCCGATGCGACGATGATCAACCTTCAGTTCGGAATGACGGCCAACGCGGGCCATGCCCACCGTGACGCCGGCAACTTCCAGCTGTGGCGGGCCGGCGAGTTCCTGATCCGCGAGACGGTCGGCTACGCCAACTCGATTGTCGGCTACGCCGGGGGTGGCGCGGTCGACGTCGAATCGCCCGTCGCGCACAACACCCTCCTGTTCGAGGGGATGGGCACGGTCGGCTACTACCACCACGTGCCACAGATGCTGCGGCTCCACTCGACGCCGGTGGTCAACTACGCCGCGGTCGACCTGACCGGTGTGTACGACTTGAACGACGAGTGGGCCCACCGCGAGGCCGAGGTCGGCAACCCGTACGCGGGCAGGGTGGTGCGGGAGACGCTGTTCGTCCGTCCGCTCGACACCTTGATTGTGTTCGACCGGCTGGAGAGCGCGAGCGACAACGCCGCGGTCGACAAGACCTTCGTCATCCACTTCCCGGAGAACCCGGTGCTCACGGGCAACACATGGTCGGCGAACAGTGGCGGTCAGTCGGTGAGGGTCAGCACCCTGGTTCCGGCCACTCCGACGCGGCGAATCGTGGACGAGCGCGGTCCGGTGCGCCCCAACGGCACCTACCCGTATCCCGTCGGCCAGTTCCGTGGGGAAATCGAGACCAGCGGGCAGGTGGTCAGCCACTTCCTGCATGTGGTGCAGGCCAGGGATGCGGCCAGTGGTGCGAACCTTCAGCTCACGCTCAACGAGACGTCCACCGCGTACACGGTGACGCTGGTCCATCCAACTCGGGGGAGCGCGGTGGTCACCTTCGAGAAGGGAATCGTGAGTACAGGCGGAAGCTTCGGCTTCGCCGCCACGGGCGCGGTCACCCAGTCGCCGCTGCGCGCTGGCGTCCAGGTGATGACCGTCACGCCGAGCGGGCCGGTCTGGGGACCGTGACCTGAAAAGAACCGGGCATGGAAGTGGCCGATACCTGTAGTTTCATCTCGATCGGAAACCAACATGGCCCGCAAATTCATGCCGTTCGCAATCATATCGATACTCGCGCTGTCATCCCTTGTGATGGCGGCGCCGAGTACCCCTCAAGCGCCCCCCGCTCCACAACAAGCCCCCAAAGCCCCCAGCAAGAGCCCGCAACAAAAGAAGCCCCCTCAGGCCACGGAGACAAAGGCCAAGGCAAGCCCGCCCCCTGCAACGGGCAGTGGCGACTATGACCCCCGGTGGGCGCAAGGAGCCATGCCCGCATGCCATGCGGCATGCCAGAGACAACACAGGACCTCCGCCAGAAAAGTCATTCCTGATATGACCGTGGTCGATGTGGAGAAGTGCGACAATGTCCAGTGCGAATGCGCGAACGATATGAATGTGCGCACCCATCTCCCGGATGGCTCATTCTGCGTCAGATATATGATTGTGACGCCGCCCCCCAAGCCACAGTATGGCGCTTGCAGGCAAGGCCAGTGCTACGTCAAATAGCGGATTCCCGATTCGCAGAAGGGGTCAAAGGCCATGCGTCACCATCAAGCCTTGTTCAGCTTGCTCATCCTACAGCCTCTCGTCGTTGCCAACGCATTCGGCCAACAGCCCTACCAGAACGCCGCGCTCTCCCTCCACAATCAGTACCGCGCGAAGCATGGCAGCCCCGCCTTGAAGTCGGATGCCACCCTGATTGCCAGCGCGGAGAAGTGCGCGAACTACTATGCGGCGAAAAAGACGATAGACCACACATGTCCTTTCAAGAACGGTGCGGGTGAAAACCTGAGTGGTGGCGCGGGTTCGTGGTCCCCGGGCGACTTCACAGCCATGGGTGTCAAGATGTGGTACGATGAAGTCAGGTATTACGACTTCACGAAGCCTGGTTTCTCCATGAACACCGGCCACTTCACGGCGGTGGTCTGGAAGAGCAGCACAAAGCTGGGGTGTGGCGTTGCGACGAAAGATGGCTATACGGCCATGGCTTGTTTGTATAGCCCTCCGGGAAACATGATGGGGCAATTCCCGGCCAACGTCCTTCGCTTGCGGTAGTCCAGCACCCATGCGGCGCGGTCACCGGGAGCGGAGGCCCACGCCTCCGCTCCCAGACACCGGACGTCATGACGTCACGAGGCCTCACCTCACCTCGCCTCACCCCAGCTGAACACGCGTCGGAGAGAACCCCGACCTGCCGTTTCCGAACTGTTCGTAGAGGTTGTAGCCCCACCCGCAGCCCAACCTCTCCCGGTCGGAACCGCTCTCGTCATCCGTGGGCTGGAGGATCCAAGCAGGTCCGCTCCTCTTTGGCCGGATTTCACGCGCCGCTTGAGGCCCTCAATCGTCAGGGGAGCTTCTTCCACACTCGTTGAATGTGCCAGTCAGTTGAGGCTCATTGCGCTGATAGCAATAGATCGCCTCGCTCGAGGCCTCATCGCATGCCGAACTATGCGCAATCTCTCCTGACGGCAGCGTGACCGTTGACCCGCAGCTCTCGACCGACTCTTTCACCCGGAGCTTTCGCGGGAACTCCTTGCCCTCCGCGCTGACGCTCACGTTGGAGTTCGTGCTACCAGAAAAGTCACTGCCGCTACCCCACTCGATGCCGAAGATCTTCTTCAGGGAACCGTCCTGGGCCTCCCAGTAGGAGAACTCGGAGGTGCAGAAACGAGGACAAGCTACCAACTCGACCCTGATGACCTTTCGCACGGGGTCGGTGAGGTTCTCGAACGCAAAGACAATCTTGGTGGGCGCATAAGATATCGACGACTCTGGCTTTCCTGGCAAGAACGGCATGTTGATGGAACAATAGGCGTTCTTCTCCGCGAGAGGATGGAGCACTGCTCCAGCGATGAACTGCTCCTGGCCGCACATCGTTCCCCGAGCCTGGAGAACGACATCCTCAGTTTCCGCAGACACGATGCGGGCACGGAAGACATCGAGCACCACGGATGCAGGGTCGTCCGCATCGCATGAGGAGTACATGTCCCAACTGGTTTCGAGGTGAAGTGGTTCGAGAAGCTTCTTCACCTCGGCAGACCGCGTCGCGGCGCCCAGCTGCTTCTTCAACGCCTTGGGCAACACCGTGACTTGCTGCTCCAGGGGACAGCCCCAGGGCTTCGGTGGTGCCGCCACGACAGCGCCCGTTCCCGCATCCCCGCCGCCCGTGCCAGCAGCCATGGTCGGCGGCGTCTGGGCAAGCCCCGCCAGCGGGCTTGACGCGACAAGGAGAGGCAGCAGTCGCAGTCGCGCCTGATGACGCCCCCACGAGACTGCGGTCAGCACGCGAGCCGTCGGTGATGGACTCCAGTCACGACACTTCAATCCCAACATGACCCATCCTCCTGTGGAGTTGATGCCAGGGAGCTGACTCTATGACCACGTTCCGGTCCATGGAGCCCCTTCGAGATCCGCAGTGACGGTGCAGGCGCTGAATCTATTCAGTCTGGAGCTCCAGCTTGCTCCGCCCCAAGATTTCTTGAGACCTCTCACTGGGGGATGGCTCCCCCTGGCGGTGGATGCGCTCGGCGAGCCTTGAGCCTCCGTCGTGCTCGCGTCAGGCCCTCCTTGCGGTGCCTGAATCAGCTTCGTCATGGCCCTGCGTCTCATCCGCGACGAGTGGCTGTGGCTGGCCGGCGCGCGCCCTGGAGCGATTCCCAAACATCCGCGACGTCTGCGAGAAGAGGTAGAACGCTTCATCCTTCCGCTGCGGCGAAGCCACAGACGGTGTCCCCGTGCGGTGAAATTCAAGATGAGCAGCTGCCCTCGGAAGCGTCCCCGCTCGGTCCGTCGAGCACGCTCCCGCAGGCCCCTACGTCGCGGCCTTCCCTAAAGTGAACGGCATTGGGTTTAGGGTCGCGGAGTCAACGTTATGGGTGCATGCATCGATGATCTGGAAACCAGCCAGCGGGTAGCCGTACATGAAGGCTTGGTACGCAATCGTCGGTGCTTCTTTGGGGTGCAGAGGTGTCACGGTCGTTTGGACTCGCAGTGGAGGGGTGGACAATTCGAGCACCGTTCTTCGAGTCCTGGGCGCGCACGTTCCTCCCCGTTTGGCGTCAACCATCCCGCAGTGCTGAAGCGGAGGTCAACGCGGTGAGTGCCGGCGCCCTCCAAAGGGCGTGCAATGCCACTCGGCGCTACTTCCTGGGCTGCTTCTTCAAGAACCGGCTCAACCGCACCTTGCCCAGTCCGCGCCCGCCGAACAGGTACCAGGTGATGGCCGCGCCGAAGAGGCCCGCCGCCAGGGCGATGCCCACCGCGCCGAGCACCGGGATGTTCCCATACATCCACGGCTTCGGCGCGAAGGAGATGAACGCGCCCACGATGAAGCCACACGCGCACAGCCCCATGAAGGCAATCACCGCCGCGCTGCGCAGGTTCTCGTTCAGCTTCTCGAACTGGTCCGCGCGCACCGTCACGGTGAACTTGCCGGACTCCATGTCGAGAAGAATCTGCGACAGCTGCGTGGGCAGGTCCTGAGCCATCGACTGCAGCCGCAGGAGCGTGCGCATCAGCCCGCCCTGCAGCTGCGTCGGGTCATACCGCCCCGCCAGCAGCTCCTTCGCATACGGCAGCGCCACCTCGATGATGTTCATCTCCGGGTAGAGGCTGCGCAGCATTCCCTCGGTGGAGATGGAGGCGCGGCTGAGCAGCGCGTACTCCTTGGGAATCCGGATGCGGTACTTCACCGCCAGGTCCAGCAAGTCCCGCAGCAGCGTGCGCGCATCCACCTGGCCCAGCGTGGTGGGCAGGTGCGAGCCGAGGATGCTCTCGATGTCGTTGCGGAAGCCCACCAGGTTGGCTCGCGCGTCCGGCACGCCCACGCGGTAGAGGATGCGCGCCACCGAGTCGCTGTCCTTCAGCGCCACGGCCAGACACAACATCACCAGCGTCTCCTGCATCGGCCGCGTCAGCCGTCCCACCACGCCGAAGTCCAGCAGCGCCAGCCGGTTGCCCTCCAGGAGCAGGAGGTTCCCCGGGTGCGGGTCGCCATGGAACAGCCCGTCGTCGAACAGCTGCCGGAAGCTCGCCTCCAGGATGTTCTGGGCAATGGCCTTCCGGTCCTCCTCGGCCAGCGTCTCCGGAGCAATCTTCACGCCTCGGATGAACTCCAGCGTCAGCACCGTGCGGCTGGACAGGGAAGCGTACACGCGCGGAATCTTGAGGTAGGTCCGCTCCCGATGGTTCTCCAGGAAGGCGCGGACGTTCGTCGCCTCGTTGATGAAGTCCAGCTCCTCGTGGATGGCCCGGTCGAACTCGTCGACGATGCCCGTGGGCGTGTAGATGCCCGTCTCCTCCACCACGGCCTCCAGCAACCGCGCCAGGCTGCGCAGCACCCCAAGGTCGGAGTCGATGCTCGCGGCGATGCCCGGCCGCTGCACCTTCACGACGACTTCCTCACCCTCCAGCGTCACCGCGCGGTGCACCTGGGCAATCGACGCCGCCGCCAGCGGCGTCTCGTCGATCTGCTTGAACAGCTCGCTGGCTTCCTTGCCCAGCGACTCGCGAATCTGGGAAAGCACCTGCTCCAGGGGAATCGGATCCACGTTGTCCTGGAGCAGCGCCAGCTCCTCGACGAACTCGGCTGGCAGCAGGTCCGCGCGCGTGGACAGCACCTGACCCAGCTTCACGAAGGTGGGCCCCAGATCATTCAGCAACATCCGGAAGCGGCGCGCGGTGGAGGCGCGCTGGGCCTCCGGGGAGACCTCCACCTTCTCCTGGCGACCCAGGATGCGCCACAGGCCCGCGCGCTCGAGCACCTCGCCAAAGCCATGCCGCGCCGCGATGACGGTGATCTGCCGCACACGGTTGAGGTCCTGGAGAATCACGGGAGGGTCTGTCTCCTTGCCACGACGGTACGACGTTACGCCCGCGCCACCGGCTTCGCCACGAAGCGCAACAGCACATAGCCCACCACCGCGGACAGCAGTGAGCCGACGAGGATGCCCAGCTTGGCCTCATTCAAGAGGGCGGGCTGTCCGGCGAAGGCCAGCCCCGCGACGAACAGGGCCACCGTGAAGCCGATGCCCGCCACCACCGAGACGCCGTGGAGCTGCCCGAGTCCCGCGCCTCCAGGCAGTGTGGAGACCCGCAGCTTCACCGCCGCCAGGGTGAAGAGGAAGATGCCCACCTGCTTGCCCACGAAGAGGCCCGCGATGATGCCGAGCGGCAACGGCGCGAGCAGGTCCTTCCACCCCATGCCCTCCAGGGAGATGCCCGAGTTGGCCAGCGCGAACAGCGGGACGATGCCGTACGCCACCCACCCGTGCCACAGGTGCTCGAAGCGGTTGAGCGGCGGCTCCAGCTCCTCCAGCCGGTCCTCGATGTAGAGCAACTGCGCGCTCCGCATCGACTCATCCTCGGCGTTCTGGGTGCAATCGCGGATGTACGTGGAGAGCTCCTCCAGCACGTCCCGGCCCGACCGGGTGGGACGCGAGGGGATGCACAGGCCCACCACCACGCCGGCCAGGGTGGCGTGGATGCCGCCATGGTGCATCGTGTACCAGAGCGCCGCGCCGGCCAGCAGCCAGATGACGCCGTTGCGGACGTAGAAGCGGTTGAGCGCCATCAGCACACCGACGACCGCGGCGGCGGCGAGCAGCCACTCGACGTGCAGTCCCGTGCCATAGAACACGGCGATGACGAGGATGCCGCCGATGTCGTCGAAGATGGCGAGCGCCGTGAGGAAGACGATGAGCCCGTGGCCCACGCGCGCCTTCACCAGGGTGAGGCAGCCGATGGCGAACGCGATGTCCGTGGCCATGGGGATGGCCCAGCCCGCCATGGCCGGAGTGCCCGCGTTGATGGCGACATAGAGCGCGGCCGGCACCACCATGCCCCCCAGCGCGGCGATGAGCGGCAACATCGCGCGAGACAGCGTGCGCAGCTCCCCCGCGCTCAGCTCGCGCTTCACCTCCATGCCGACGAGGAAGAAGAACAGCGTCATCAGGCCGTCGTTGATGAGCTGCTGGAAGGTGAAGGACGCATGGGTGCCCGCCACCCCGAGCTCCAGGCGGGCGTCGAACAGGCCGACGTAGGACGCGGCCCACGGTGAGTTGGCCCACACCATGGCGACCACCGCGCACAGGGCCAGGAGGATGCCGCTGCTGGCCTGGAGGCGGAAGAAGGCCTGGAGCGGGGCGATGGCCACCCGGAAGAGCGCGGGCACGGGCGCCGGTGAGCGGGTCCGGGGAGAGGGTGTGATGGGAGGCGTCTCCATGGTGGGGGGCAAGATGCCCGCGCCTTCCCGTGGGCGCACCCGTTTTCGGACGAGGGCCCGCCGAAATGTCACCCGTGCGTGCTAGGGAACTCGGCGGGTAGGGTGAGCCGTTCGTTGATCCACGGGGCGGGGG
>NZ_JABUMQ010000172.1:0-23345 GCF_013336645.1 Myxococcus sp. CA039A
TTGCCACACCTGCTGGAGCAGCGCGAGCATGCCCGGGTCGTGCCTGGCCAAGTCTTCCCGTGTGAAGGGATAGAAGTCGTTGCGTCCGAAGAGCGCCTCCGAGGTCTCCGCGAAGTACTCCCAATCGTCGTTCATGGCATAGGCACGCTCGAACGTGATGGGTACCTCGGGCCCACGCCAGCGCTCCACGCAGTCGTAGCTCTTGTTTTCCCTCGCACGCGCATAGGCCGCCTCGATGCCGGCGTGCTCGCCGAGCACATGGTCGTGATAGGCATGGCTGAGCTCGTGGAGCACGAATATGGGCATCCGCCGGGTTTCCTTCTCGAAGATGAGGACGTTCGTGAACTCGATGCTCTTCAGCATCGTCAGGCTGCGACCACTCCGGCGCAGCAAGACATCGCCCGCATGGTACCGAGCCGCCTCCGGCTCGTTGGGATAGGGCGGCGACAGCCACAGCGTCACCTTGCGGAGCTGAGCCACGGGGCCCGCGGGGACAATCCGGATGACCTCCTTGAGCTGCGCCGCCAGGAGCACCAGCGCCTTTTCCGTCAGGGGCTTGTTCGCCCCTGCCATCAGGCGGTCATCGATGCGAACCGTCCAGCCCTCGACGGTCTGGGTTTGATAGGTGGGGAAGGGGCTGGCCGCGGAGGCGACGCAAGCGAATGCCAGGGCTGCCGGGAGGAGCCATTTTGGAGAGGGCATGCCTCATCCTACTCTCCGTGTGGCTGGCGGCGCCTACCCTCCACGCTGGCGACTCCAGGAGCGGCTGCTCGACGAACGAAGAGACTCCGTCGCACCGAGGACGGAGTCAGGGGCGTGGAGCGCTCGGGCGGCACAGGACCAGCCCCACGTCATCCGGGAGCGCGCCGCTCGCGAGTCGAGGCAGCGCGGCCAGCGCGAGCACCGCGGCGTTCGCGTCGGAGAGGCTCACCTGCGCCTGGATGCGCCGGAGGTCGGCGTACTTGAACAAGCCGTCCGACGCGCCGAGGAGGACGCCACCTCGCCACGCGAGTTCGAAGGTGACGGGCCGCGCCTGCCCGCTGCCGAGCAGGGGCTTGCGGTGTTGATGCTCCGTCAGCGCGGTCGATTCGCCGCCCTGGAACAGCCACAGCTCCGAGTCCCCCACGCTGGCCCCCACCACGCGCCGTGGGGTGACACAGGCGACCACGGCGGTGGTTTCCCCTCCCTGTCCCGAGGCCATCCGCTCCGCGTCGCACCGCCCCAGCACCTCGCGCCAGGTCTCCGCGCGCTTCACGTCGGCCCCGGCCTCCACGGCGTCCTGGACGCCACGCAGCACGGCCTCCGTGGCCTCGGCGCCACGTCGTGAGTTCCCCGCCCCATCCGCCACCACGAGCACCGTCGCGTCCCCTCGTGTCAGGACACTCACACGGTCCGCCCCCGTCTTGCCCGCCGGTTCCACATGCCACGCCGTTTCGAAATCGCTCATGTGTCGCGTTCCTGGACGAGCTTCTCATGCCATCAACCGCGCAGTGGCGGGTACTTCGCGACACGTTTGCCTTCCAGAATCCACGTCGGGTGGTCAACTCAGCCGGGTCAACCGAGCCGGCACCTTCCCTGACGCAGGGGCGGTAGTCGAGGTGCACGCGTGTTCGAGGGTACGCTCGCGCGAATGAATGCACCCGGTTCCGAACAGGAAATCATACAGCTCTTGAAGAGCTCCGAGCCGGCGCAGGTACGGCAGGCGCTCGGCCTGCTTCCCGAGTTCCCCGTGCTGTCGCCGCTGCTTGAGCTGTTCGACTCCATCTGGCGGATGACCTACGCCAATGCCGAAGAGCCGGAGGTGACGAGGGTTGCGCGGAGTGGCTTGGAGTACCGAATCGCGCTGATGAATGAGCAGGAGGACCTGGTGCCCTCGCCCCTGGCGGCGATTGAGGCCGTGGAGCAGCTCGACCTGGGTGGATTCCCGAAGGCCTCTCTTTCTCCAGAACTGGCGCGCTACACCCATCTTCGGAGGCTCGACCTCTGGGAGAACGGCCTGGAGGAGTTGCCTGACGAGGTCTTTTCGCTGCGGAGCCTGGAAGTGCTTTATGTCTCGGACCCACTCCGCAGACTCTCACCGAAAATCGGCAACCTCACGAACCTCCGACAGTTGAGACTGGCTGGCAACGCCCTGGAAGCCTTGCCCGAAACCCTCACCCAGTTGAAACGACTGGAGTTGCTCGAACTGGACAGCAACTGCCTGGGACGGTCGCCCGATTTTCTGCTGGAGTTGACATCCCTGCGGGAGGTGCGCCTGAGCTGGGACGAATCGGAACCGTTCAACGAACGGATTCTGAAGGAGTGGGACAAACGAGGCGTGCGCTACCTGTTCTGAGTCAGCGAGGAGGCACGCCCTGTTGTCAGCCCACCTGGGCAGGTTTCGAGCTTCCATGAATTGACGCGGAGTCCCCGGGGCATGGTGGAATGAGGTCATGCCCTCCGTCAAACACAGCCGCTCCCACAGTGCATCCCGAGGCGAGGTGGCGAGGTGGCTCTTCGCGGTGGGGTTGCTGGTCGTCCTCGCGGCCTGTAGTGACTCCGGCCCGCCGGTGTCTCCGCCGTCCGAGGAGAAGGAGATCCCCCTCCCTCCGCCCCCCTCGGTGGATCCCGTCCCGGAGGCCGTCGCCTATCCGGAGTCCCTGCTCTGCCCGGAGCCCCCTGGCACCGATGCCCGGTGCGGCACGCCTTTCGTCCCAGCGAACGCGCTCACGGAGGAGGAGCTTGCGGCGCGCTATTCGGCGGGGCTCAACGCCTGGCGCTACGAGGGCACGCGAGGCGCGTGTGCTGGCTGCCACAGCCCGGACGCCATCGAGCTGGCGCGCGTGGGCTACACGGACGCGGACCTCCGCCGCCGAGCGGTGACACACGTCGACGAGGCCCGGGCCAGCGCCATCATCGAGCTGGTCCGAGTGGTGCGGCAGCGACACGGGATGACGCGCCTGCTCCATCCGGCGCGCTTCCGGCCGCTCCAGCCCGCCTATGAGCCCTTCGCCGCCCGGACGCCGGGCCTCCCCGTCCACGACTCCGCCGCGCAGAGCGAGCGCGACGAGGCCTTCATGGACCACCTCGTGGGTGACCGGAAGCTGCTGTGGGCCACCGGGCGCATCGACTCGCTGGCCAAGGCGCGGCAGGCCTATGACGAGCTGCACGCCATCGACCTGCGCCACCTGCGGCTGGGGCTTCCGTTCGACCATCTCGCCGAGGATGGCTTCCATGGAAACGAGCACCGCTCCGTCTTCGAGTGGTTCCCCGACCTGGCCTCGAGCCCTCGCGCCGCCGCGCGTGAGGAGTGGTATCAGCGGGTGGACGCCTACCTGAGCCAGCCCACGGACCAGAACCTCTGGGGCTACTACGACGCCGCGAAGGACCTGACGGAGTGCAATCCGGACCTGGGCGGCGCGCGCCTGGAGGACTACCCCCGCGCCTGCGAGTGGATGCGGTTGAAGTACCGCTCCCTCCAGGTGTTCCAGCACATGCTGCGGCACGGCACCCACCGCCACCCAGACTTCCTGGTGGATGTGGATTCGAGCGGCGGGACGCCCCGAATCCCCGACCACCTGGAGAAGGTCATCGCCCGCAATCCCATCTGGGAGACCGGAGACCACCTGCGCATCCAGCCGCTGGCCCGCCCCGCGCAGACGGCCTGCAACGCCACCAACCATCCCTGCACGTTGCTGCCGCCCATCATCGACCAGACCATCCACGACACGCCGTCCTACACCGAGGCTCGAATCAAGCAGAGCCAGGTCTTCCAGCAGACGTGGTTCGTGATGTCCTTCCTCAGGGACCCCGCGCTGCTCTACGAGGGAGACAGCTTCGCCACCTTCATCGGTGACTACCTGGAGTCGGTGCTGCTGCCCTTCTATGACGTCCACCACGCCTTCGTCTTCGCGAAGATGGCCGTGGAGAAGTCGTCCGCCCAGGGGTGGATGGAGGCGGAGGGCTTCCGGGCCGGGACGGGGAAGCTGGCCAGCGTGCGCACCTTCAGCTTCAAGCAATTGCGCGACAACTTCAGCCCGCCACCCTCGGGCAATCGCAGGCGTCCGGTCCATGACCGGATGTTCGCCAACTTCGCCCGGATGTTCATCTATCTCGTAGAGGAGGACCTGACGCGGACGGGTGAGATTTTCGACCGCACCGAGGTGCTCTACGCCGTCCGCTTCATGCGGACCTGGATCCTCAGATTGGAGGGCGCGGAGGACACGGACATCAACGCGCGGGTGAGGTCCATCGAGGCGCTGGCCGCGGCGGCCCGGGAGCTGCGCACCGAGGCCAATCGCCGGGAGAATCCCGGCACGGGCCTGCAACCCAACAACCGCTGGGGTGATTTCACCGCGCCCTATGGCGGGTGAGGCCACGCCTTCACGTGAAACGGCGCGCGTCGGAATTCAGAACAGGAAGTCCGTGGTCAGGAGGTCTGACTCGCGCCGGGTCAGGAGGGATTGGACCCGGGTGGTGTTGTCGGGTGTCGTCTTCGCGGCGACCGGCATGCGGATGGAGAACACGTGCAGCGCGTCGGCGACAGCCAAGGTGCCCTCTGCGGAGTCCTTGTGCCCATTGAAGGGAACGGTGTCGGGGCCGCGCTGGCACTGGCAGTTGAGGTTGATGCGGCCGACTTGGTGTGCCCAGAGGGGCGGCACGGCCTCTCCACCTGCTTGGCGCTCAGCCAGGGGCCCCGTCAGCCACCTTCTTCAGCCCCTCTCCACATCTCACCCCGGCGGTGCTGGAAATGAAGCGCATCGGCTGCCCCCTCACGCGACATCTACATTGACGCTCACCGGCGGCGGCCTCAGGCGAGGAGGAGGCACCATCTGCGGGGGCGGCAATCGTGGGCAGCTGAGAGAGTCGTCAGCGCCCTCCGAGGCTGGACTGGGCCAGGTTGCTCCGCAGAACGTTCGCAGTAGATGTCTTCTCGTGCCCAAGGTGCGGAGGCCAGCGAAGTGTGCTGGCGTACCTCGCCCAGCGTCATCCGCCGCATTCTTCGCGACCGTCACCTGCCCGAGCTGCCCACACACTCTAGGCACATTCCAGGAGACCATCGCAGCAGGCGCTGTGGGAGTGACGCACGGCTGAGGGATGCACTCTGGCGGAGCCCAATGCGACCGGTCGCCTGCGCAGAGGAGGGGGTGCCTGGAGCGCGCCTACTCGGGGCCCTCCAGCACCGTCCCATGCGTGTCGTGCGGCCCTCCTGGACGACCACCTACCCCGGCCCTCGCCCGTAACAGGGCTCCTATGCCGCCTATGGTCCACGGAGACGATGCACACCTCCCCGGGGAGGTGCATCGTGGGCACGATCTGCGTGACGAAGGCGGCATTGTCCGCCGTGCTCGCGGCGAGGCTGACGCCTAGCGAAATCATGGTTTAAATAGGATTTCGAGTCATGAGGGCTTCAAAGCCCAGGTGAGCGGCGCAACCAAGGGTTTGCTAAGGACTGTGTCCGTGGGTCACAGGAGGGAGGTCTCATGCGTACTGTCATCCTGAGCGATTTGCACCTGGGCAACGGGGGGCGCTACGACATCTTCGCGGGAGGAGAGGAATTGGCGGCCCTGCTGCAATCCCTGACCTCCACCCCGACGAGGGTCGTGCTCAACGGCGACACGTTCGACTTCCTCCTCGATGAGGAGCCCCTCCAGCTCGACGTGTCCCGGGCGGTACGCCAGGCCTCGGCGCTGGTGAGGCACCCGCAGACCTCAAGGGTAATGACCGCGTTGGGCAAGGTGCTCCTGAAGGGTGGCGAGGCCATCGTTACGGTGGGCAACCACGACCTGGAACTGGCGCTGCCCCAGGTGCAGCAGGTCCTCCGCGAGGCTCTCCAGCAGCCGGACGGGGGCTCGCGGAAGCTGACCTTCCAGGTGGGGACAGAGCCCTTGCTGCTCACCGTGGGCGGCGCTCGCGTCCTGGTCGTGCACGGCGAGCAGGATGACGACTTCAACCGGGTGGACCACGCCAAGCTACTCGCCCGCACCTGCGACCCGAGCACACCCTTTCGTTATCCCCCGGGTTCATTGCTGGTGAAGGAGCTACTCAACCCGCTCAAAGCCCAGGAGCGGATGCGCTATATGGATCTGCTCAAGCCCGATGTCGAAGGGGCCGTCCTCACCGCCCTGGGCGCCAATCCTGCGGCGGTGAAGACCGTGCTGAAGCCGGCCGCCCTCAAGATTGTTGTGGGCCTGCTCAGGAACCGCGGACTGCGCGCGGCCTATTCGAACGACGGGGAACTGGCCGACGAATGGGCTGGCCTGGGAGCCCGCCTGGAGGAAGCCGAGCTGACGCCCCCCGAGACCCAGGCGCTCGCCGAGGCCCTGGAGGCGACCGGGCCCGCGTCCTTCGATGGAGACGACGTGCTTGAGGACGCGCGGCGGAAGCTCATGCGCGCGGGGTTGACATGCTACGCGCGACTCCATCGCAGGATGGTGGGGTATCAGGGCGTGGCCTACTTCGACCTGGAGCCCGACTCCGGTGAGGTGGAGCGCGCCGGACGGTTGGCGCGGCGACATGGAGGCGCCCAGGCGGTGGTGATGGGGCATACGCACTCCGCGCGCTGGAAGGCCGAGCCCGGGTTCGTCTTCGCCAACACCGGGACCTGGATCTGGCTACTGCGGACGCCCGCACCAGACGCGAGTGCTGCCGACTGGCGGGATTTCCTGCTGGAACTCCAGGACAACCCCTCGTTGGAGCCCACGAGGCTGCGGCATGCCCACCCGCAGGGGCGCTTCACCTATGTTTCCGTGGAGCCACTCGAAGCAAGTGGGGCGACGATGCGTCTCGTTCAATGGGAGCAGGGAGCCGCCCTTCCTCCGCTCCAGGAGGCAACCTTGCTCGTTCCAGGCTCGGCGGGGAACCCGTGACCCGAAGGAATCGAGTCCCATTTCGATTGCTGCTCGCGGGGCCCGAGAAGGGATCCGAGATCCATCTTGAGCTGAACGAACGGGAGCTAGCGCTGCTGCCCGGGGTCGAGTCACGCCGCAAGAATCTGGGCGGAATGCTGGGTGACCCCGGAGGGGACCAGAACCTGCTGTCGGCGCAGCGCTGGGGGCTGGTGCTTCCCCAGGGGCAGGACATGGCGCCCATCCTCCAGGAGTTGGAGCCGCTCCTGAATCTGCGGGCGCGACAGCAGGGCGCGAACGTAAGGTGCTATGTCGTGCCCGTGGGACTGGACGGTGTGCAGGCCCACGACTGGTGTGAGCGGAACTACGGGCACGACGGCACTGCCGAATACGAACGTCCCCGCTATCTCTTGATGCTGGGCGGGTTCGAGGGGTTGTCGCTCGCGTTGCAGCAAGCTCTCTCCACGCGCGCGTATGTGGGGCGACTGGCCTTCGAACAGGTGGAGGACTACGGCCACTACGCGCGCAAGGTCTGCCAGTGGGCTCAGCGCGAGGGGGCGGCTGAGGCCGAGGTGCTCCTCTTCTCGGCGAAGGATGGAACGTCCGAGACCCGGCTCGGTCACCTGGAACTCGTGGAACCCTGTCACCAACACCTGCGCCAGGCGGTGGACGCTAGGCGACTCTCCCTGGCGGAGCTGCGCGGGCCGGATACTCTGGGGTATGGGCCCGAGGACTTCCTCGATGCGACCCACACGACCCGCCCTGCGGTGCTCCTCTCCATGAGCCATGGCCTGGGCGCGTCCGCAGGCGGATGGGAATCCGCGCAAGCGCAGCAGGCGCTCCAGGGCGCAATGCGCTTCTCCGCCCGGCGTCGGATCTGCGGCGAGGACGTCCAGGACCGTTCCTTCCTCCCAGGAGGCTTCTGGCTCTACTTCGCCTGCTTCGGAGCGGGGATGCCCGCCGTGAGCCCGTACCTTTCCTGGTTGGAGCAGCTGCGGAGCATGGACACCGAAAAGGACATGGTGGACCGAGTACTGCGAAACCTGAACGGGCCCGCGCCGCGCCCCTTCATGGCGGCGCTACCGCAGAAGGCGCTCGCCAACCCGAAGGGCCCCCTGGGCGTCATCGCGCACGTCGACCTAGCATGGGACTCTAGCTTCCGGGCCGCGTCGCCCTCGAACGCTGGTAGCCCCTCCAGGGCTTCGCGCTTCTCCACGCCGCTCATGGACCTTGCCAGGGGACGCCGCGTAGGCATCGCGGCACGACAATTAACCTCCGAGTGCGCCAACATCGAGCCAGTTCTGGTCGACCTGCACGAAGCGAGGGACCAAGGCCGCGACGTGGACCACATGGAGATGGCGGACCTCACTCTCATGCGCCAGGACCTGCGCGCATTCATCCTGCTGGGGGATCCTGCGGCGCGACTGCCCCTAGAGCCGGACGTCTGAGGGGCCTTCGGCCGGTGAAACGCGGGAGCCTTCACGCTGGAATGGGCGCGGGGGCTTCCTTCTGGAGCACGGGCTCCATGGGCGCCTGCGCGAAGCGCAGTCCCGGCAACACGAAGGGGATGTAAACCAGTCCCAGCGGACTGCCCTCCTGCAGCAGGGCACGGCGCGCGTCCCGGACCGCGCGCCCGATGGTCGCCCCGGCAAAGAGTCGTTGGAGACAGTGCTCGGCGAAAGGGCGCGCAGTCGCCTCAAGGATGGTGATCTCCGTGCCAAGCACGCCCGAGGCCTGGGCATTCTCGATAAAGCCCGAGACCAGGTTCAGCGCGACCTCAGGCTCTAGCGCCGTGGTGTGACAGCCATTGATGAAGACGAGTGGACGCGATTGCTTCCACTCGATGGAATAGGCCACCAGGTTATCCCGGCTGATGCCGGGGCCGCTGCTGGGGCCTACCTGGATGTAGGGGAACCGATCCCGGGGGTCGATTCCCCCGTGGCAGTAGAAATAGACGAGGTGAGGCTGGGTGGCGCGGAGCAGATCCAGCACGTCGTCGCGCGTGTCGCGGAGGACCCAGTCGGCCTGGATGGTGTCGCACAACTTGCGGACATGGGCTTGGCGTAGGATGAGCCGCGCGTCCGTGGAGAGCCCCACCGCGACATGCCTGGGGGAGGCGTAGGGAATGGCCGTCGGAGGCTCACGCACGCTGGGAGTGGAGAGCGTCAGCCCCAACTCGTGGCGGAAGCCCCAGAAGCCACTGGGGCAGATGGTTTGGGTGGGCTTGCGCTGGCTTGCGTGACGGCAGCTGGAGATGAAGCAGTCGGTCTGCTCCAGCGGGCGTTGCACCTCCAAGGCGGAGAGGAAGTCCGGGCAGAGCGTGAACCGTTCCTGGGCATGGGCTGTGTCGATGTTGTAGTCGTAGACAAGCGCCAGCGGGAAGACGGCCTGGGGTGACTCCTTAAGCGCCAGTTGCAGGCTGTGGGGGTGCAGGAACGACCTCCGGAACTCCTCACGCTTGTCACTGGAGAGCCGGCCCACCAGCACTGAGAAGAAACGCCAGCCAGTCTTCGCGAGCTCGACGAGGTCTCTGCGTAGGCGCTCAGGGTCCAAGCCGTCGCCATAGCGACACGGGGCCTGACCATTCCAGGGACGGGGGTGACCCCAGGTGGCTTCGGCGAGCCGGTCGCGTCCCTGCTCTACCAGCCCCTTGAGCTCCGCAGTGTCGAAGGTGAGGGGCTCCTTGATGTCGTCACCAAAGATGAAGAGGTGGCTTGTGTCCTCGGTGCCGTTAAGGATGAGCGTCAGCTCCGGAGACGGCAGCTGCTCCAGGAGTGCGGGCTCCAAGGTGCGCGAATACACGAAGTCCTGGGTGGCGCGCAGGGCGATCTGCTGCACGGGGCTTCCCTCCCCGACCTCCGCGTGGATCAGCCAGGACTGGAGCAGGGTGTTCTGGTGGAGGATGTTGCAACGCAGCCGGTGCAGGCCTCGCTGCGAGGGCGTCCTCACGGGGAAGAAGAGCCGGGAGGGCGCCGAACCCTCCAGGGCAGGCGATGAGGATTGCTCGACGACCGCCTGTCCGCTGGAGTTCAGGCGCAGCCGTCCCACATCGTGGCCCGCTTCCGCCTCCAGTTCATCCTCGAAGCCGAAGAGCACCACAGTGATGACCGCGCCTTGGGGAATAGGCTCCGTGGCCAGCGGCAGCCGCGCGGCGGTGATTGAGTGATTCAGGGGACGGCCCACCTCGAACCAAAAGAGGTAGTCCGTCGCGGGATGTAACGGCACGTCTCGCGGCAACTCCTGATCTGGCGACTGGCGCTCACTGAAGCCGAGGTTGATCACCGGCTCGGGAGGCGTGTCCTGGTCGGGAGGTGCGTCGTCCAGAAGGTGCATCATCTGGCGCATCAGCGCAGCCCGCTCCTGTGGGGAGAGGGGCTTCAACTCCTCCAGGATCTTGGTATCGGTTTGGGGCGGGGAGCGCGTGCTCTGGATGCCAGGGTCGCGCGGGTTCGACCCTTGGAGAGAGATCTCCGGGAACAGATCCGCTGACACCATAGACCGGAGGGCGAAGCGAGGAACCATCGAGGTGAGTAACTCGAAGGTGCGCCCACGATCCTCGGGCGACTGCATCTCGCTCAAAGCGTTGACAGATCGGGCGCGCAGCATATCCCGTTCTCCCCGCGACCGTGCCATGCGGGACAACGTGCCCAACGTGAGTGCCCGCTCCCTTGCATCCGGAGAGTCGCTCATGGCCGCGACTACACGGGCTCGCTGCGCTGGCTTCAGGCTGCGCGACAGCTGGGCGAGTCCTTCCCAGCGCTCCTGGTCAGGCCACTCGCGGGAGCGTTCGAACAGCAACAGCCACCAGGACGATTGATCCCAGGTGGGTGTTCGCTTCAGGAGCGAAACGAGCACCTTCAGCGGTGGTAGTGCGGCCTCTCTAGTGACCAACCGCCAAGTCGCCCGAAAGTGGTCGTCCGACAGGTAGGGAGGGAGAGCTTCGAGGATCTGCTCACGGTCCTGCTGGGTGGTCTCAGTCAGCCGCACAAAGGCCTGTTCGAGCAGCGAATCGCGTCGCTGTCGCGGAAGGCTCCAGGCGAGCGCCATCTGGATGGGGATCCAGAGCCGGTCGTCCTTTGCCGTGCTGAGGGTGACCTCCAGGGACTGCTCCGCCTGTGACGCAGGCAGGGTGGAGGCCAGCCAAGCCAATGCCGAGGCCCGCTCGCCCGGAGGCGGGGTATCGCTCGACGTCGGTTCACTTAGCTCTTGGAGTGCCCATACGAAGTCCTCGAACCCGGAAGGCGTGTCCTGGCGCATCGTCCGGGCCCAGGCGGTGACAGCCCTGTTTCGGGAAGGCGAGGGTGGAAGAGAGGCAAGCAGGGGACGAACTCTTGGACGAAGGGGCTCCGACAGCCCCCTGACCAGCTCCGCCAGCTCCAACTTCGCTAGAGAGGCCCTCACGTCGGTGGGGGTCTGCTCCGCGACGATGAAGGCCTGATCCAGGAAAGGGGGCTGGTGCCGCTTTGGAAGTTCCCGTGCGATCCCCATCAGGAAGTCCACACGGCGCGCGAACTCCTGACGACCGTGGATGCGCCCGAAGGAGTCGTCCCATTGAACAGGCGCCAGCAAGGGATGCAGCTTGCGGAGCGTGTCCCGCCGCGACTTCGCAAGCCCGGGTGGCTCACTCCGCTTGAGGACCACGTCCACGAGCGGAAGCAGGACGCCGCCAGGCACCCAGGACGTCAGCTCACGGGTAGCCCGGAGTTGGAATGCCCGGTCCTGAAGCCGCCTGACGAACTGGACGACGCCGCGTTGCTCCTCTGCCGCCATGCTGGGCAGTAGCTGGAGCATGAACCGGAAGCGTTCGCGCTCGGCGTAGGAACCCGAGGCCTTGTACTGACGCAAGGTCTCGACCATGGGGTGGGTGCTGAGGCTCGTCATGGGGAATCCACGCGACTGGAGACGGTAGCAGAGGATTCACCCCCGATCTGCTCAAGTCCCCGTCATATGAGCGTGTTCTTCTTCTGCTCCTTCGCGGGGAGGCCGTCCACACTGGAGCCGGAGGCCACGGCGTCCGGGACGGGCGCGCTGGCTCCATCCAATCTTCGCGCCGTCGCTCACCGTCACATCTGGGCTCCCACGCCGATGTAGGCGTTGCGGCCCACGCGCGGGATGCTCCGAGCGAGGACGTTGAGGACATGCGGAGGGCAGCAGGAGCGACGAAGCAGCGGCATGCCCCTGCTGAGGGGCCGCGTGCCGGCGGCACAAGAAAGCCCTCGGTGACTCCCCCCGCTGAGCCAGCACTTCGCGAGAGCCGGCCCGGTCGGGACCTGCGCCTCGTGGCTGCCCGCTCCCCATCTGCGGCTGGCGTACTCCTTGCCGTCCAGGTGAGCGCTCCCGAGCCAGAGCCCTCAGACGAGAAGACCACCTCACAGGAAGAAACGCCGCCTGAGGCCTGCCCGCCTTCTTGGACCTCCGAACCGCCGTGAACTTGGGCCCCTTGTATATCCAATACTGGAAGGCGACGAGTGAGGCGTCGTGCCTGGCCGCGAACTCCCTCTGCTTCAGCCCACTCGCCTCGAACTCTTCCACCAACTGCTTCCACTCATTCGGATTGGGTCGTCGCATGCCGGAGTGAACCGGGTAGTAATGCGCAGGCCGAGGGCCAAATCACGAAGCTCAAGCTCATCAAGCGTCAGATGTATGGCCGTGCCAATTTCGACCTACCGCGTCGTCGTGGGCTGCGATACAAGGGTCATCCCTCCATCAACGGCGATGGCTCAACTATTTCCAGCGCCGCCAGCAGAGACTCAGTGCCGAATGGCGTGTCTCTCCGCAAGGAATCCAGGAGCGCCGTGCGTGCCACACGTTGCGTCAGGTCCGAGTACGAGAACAGCACTGGCCGCTCACTCCGGCTCACAAGCAACTCCACGTCCTGGGCTTTGTAGTGACTTCCCTCGAGCATCCGTTCAAAAAGGTGCCGGCGCTCGACAGGGCCTGGACGCGTGAACTCCAGCGTCAACGTTGCACGCCGCAGAAGCGCAGGGTCCATCGCCCGCGCACGATTGGTAATCATCAGCACCGCCATTCGGGTCTTTTCGCGAACAAGAAGATCGATTTGCTTGATGAGAACGTTGAGCCCTGCTCTGTCCTCATGATGGGCCTGACGCTCCGAGCGACTCAGACCGAGATCATCCGCCTCATCAATGATGAGCAATCCCGCGCCCTTCCCCACCTTGGCCCGGGCTTGGGTGAATGCGTCCGTCACTCTGGCTGATAGCTCTCCCACCATTCCAGTGCCTCGGATATTGGAAGGCGTTTCAAGAACCAGCACCTTCTCCTTGAGCTCATGCGCCAGCGGCGTTCCGATCGTCGTCGCCAGCGCTGTCTTCCCGCAGCCAACTTCCCCTGCCAACAGCACGAGCGGAGAGGCGGAGCGAAACGTCTCCACGAGAAGCAATCCTTTGGGATGATGACGGTGGACCCAGGTCTCCAGCCGATTGTGGGCCATTACGAGGACCAGCCCATCAATCAGTCTCTGCTTGTGTGCATCGAGACCAACCAACGCATCGAAATGCTGCTTCGCCATGCGGTCGGGATGTGTTGCCTCTAGGAGTTGCAACTCCGCCATCACCATTCTCCTATCCGGCTGCGAATGAGTCCGTAGCCATCCTTCGAATACGCACGATCTCGAACAGCATCCCCGCCCACACTGGCCCCTGGACCCCAGCCTCGCCTTCGCATTTCCTCACGCACGTGGCCCTGAACGGCATCCCGGTAATCGACATAGATGCTGCACGTCGTGCCTGCGGGCTGCATGTGGAGCTTTTGCCCACCTGATGGGGAGGACCCCAGAAGCGAGCCGTCATCGCTCACCTCATACCTGAATGCTCCCTCGGTTCCATTGGGACGAGTGAACTGAAGCTCAAATGCAGAAATAGCCTGTTGTGTCAGTAAGTAGGTCAAGTCGCCGTACCACTTCTGTGCCCTCTCCTGCGAAACAAAACCTCTCAGCACGCATCCAACAAAGTCATCCAAGACAAGATTCATGACTTCCCGAACTCGAGCCTCCGTGAAGGTTCCTGTCCCAGTGCGGGTGGAGGTCATTCCTCCGCCTCGCAATGATGGAGGAAGGGGTTTCCGAAGAGTTCGACCAGGGATTCCAGGCTTGCCACGTCATCCCCTCGGAGATCTGCGGCAATGACGCGATGGAGCGTGTCGCAAGCCTCCTCCAACCAGTCTCCCAATTCGTCGACCTCCGCCGTGCCCCATTGGGAGATGACGTTGTTTCCGGGATTGACGGGGTCCAGCGCCTCCCACACCACCATCTGGTCTGCGGCGGGGATGGAGACAAAGTCCTTGAAAGCGATTCGTTCTCGCTTCTGGACGGTAGCGGCGAGCAGGCTGAACCACTGCGCCAGGGTCTCCGCGTATGTCTCCTTGACCTGGACACGGTCATACGCGTGAGCACACATCAGGTCGAGGACGATGGAGGGAACGTCCTCAATAATGCGGGCATTCATCTGTCGAAACTCCCGCCACCACTTGACGAGCCGCACACACTCGTTGAACTTGACCCGGCCCTTCAGCAAGTTGCTCTCGCCGGTGCGTCGGGTGACGAACTCGATGTGCTTCTGAACGGAAGTCCGTCGCTGCTCTCCGTTCGCCCGCAGGAGGAGCTGCGACTCGTCGTTGCCGGGCACAGCAAGCATGGGAACAAGGTCGTAGCGGAGCTTCGTCCCCACGAAGTCGAGTTGAATGGAACTCCGCGTCTTTTTCCGCCGGGTCAAAGGATAGGTGGATTCAGCGTAGCGGTAGAACCGGTTGAGCAACTCGTCTATCCGCTTGCCGTCCTCGTCCTGAGGGGAGACCACGAATGGCAGGTCTACGTCCTGGCCCTCAACTTCGGAGTCGCCCTGGAGGTGCCGTCTCAGTCCGGTCTTCTTTTCGAACGATCCGGCGTTCGGCATCGAGCACACAGTCAGGCCATCCGTGTCTGCCTGCCCCCGGATGCGTAAGCGGATCTCAGCAGCTTGCGCGCGGATGGTATCCATCTTGGCGTCGTCCGTGCGGATCCAGTCGACGAAGGCACTCATCCGCCCGTGAAGCACACTTCGGGTGCTCAACTGAGTCATGGGGCATCTCCTATGAATGAGGGGTCTTGAAGATGTGGATGAAGGGCTTCTTGTTATGGACAGCATCATCCAGACCAAGCCGCCACTCATAGCCAGGCTTCGGTGCAGCCTTGGCGTTGAAGTTATAGACGTAGCAGCGCGGAAACACCGTTGCGGAGAGCACCTGCCCGAGAAGGAATGCAATGCTGACAGGAATAGCGGCGAAGACGTGAATGGATTCGATGCCGCCGAGTTCCGCCATGCACTGGTTGAGTTTTGACCGTAGCGTCTGCCTGTAGGCCTGCGCCTGCTCCTCACGCTGCACGATTCCGAAAGAGGGGCTGGCCACTTTGAAGTGGAGATCCGCCCGGACGTCACGAGCCGGAAGCACCGTCTCGCAGTCCGCGGCTTTGACCTCCGAGGAGATGGACACGCGAAGCTGGAGGGCACTTCCCGTGCCCTGAACGGGTCCTTCCATCTCCAGGGGGGCATAGGAGCCACCCGGCGTTTCGTCCCAGGTGAAACGCTTTTTCTCTCGGTCATACTCAATGACGTGGACGTGCTGCGTGGCTCGGGCGAGGTAGCCCGCGAGCACCGCAAACGGGACCAGCGGGAAGCCGTAGTAGAGTAACTCGACGCCGGGCCTGGAGAAGGTGCGCAGGAGTTCGCTCCCGGGCTTGGTCAGACGTCTCACCTGTTCGCTCAAGTTCGAGCGTCGGTTCTTTCCAAGAGCCTGCGTTTGATCGACGGAGACCTCTTCCAAGCGCCGGTTTTCGAGCAGCCTTGGCGCGTCAATGTGGCCCGGAGTTTTACGGACCTGGGAAAGTGCCTGGTGGCAGACGAGAACAAGATCTGAGCGAGGAACGGAATCGCTCGGGAGCTCCGGCGGAGCGAAAGGACGAAGCCCGGCCTCATCCTCCTCACGCCCGTAAAACTGAAGTGCTGCCCAATCCCTGGCTCCGGGCTCAAGCATCAGCTTGCGTCGAGCGGAGGAAAGGGCCTTCCGTAGGTTGCCGCTGCCGAAGAGCAGCTCCGCATAGAGCTGCTTCACCAGTGTGACGGAGCCCTTGCACGAGAAGGGAAGACGCGAAGCAATGACCGCGGGAACGCCTACGCGGTGGAACACCCGCGCGACACTCCCGAGGATGTGGGCTGGGATGCCCGCGTCCCCGCTCTGACACGCGCAGAGCGTTACGAGACGCAGTGAGGTCACGCGTCCAGGCAGCAGTCTTCGCAGGTCTGTGGGGTCGAGCCGGTCTGGCTCTTCGTAGGGGTCCTCCGGGCTGAGAAGGAGTCCGTACGCGTTCTCACGCGTCAGCCCCCCATGGCAGAGCAGGTGCAGCACCGTTACGGGACGTTCGGTATCAGCCAGTGCGTTTGCTAGCGTTCCTCGGTTCGCGCTCCGGAGCACATCTCGGAGGGGATCGAACTCAAGCCCCCCCTTCTGGCAGGCATCCTGGATCGCTTCGAGGTGCTCCTGGAAAGGAACGCCTCCTCCAGCGGCGGAGCAGGCAAAAAGGAGCCTCCCGTTCAGTGGAGGAGTTCCTGACAGAGGCTTTGGCAACCATTCGCAACGAACCAAGCAGTCAGGAAGCTCCGCAAGCTGATTTCCGGAAGCACTGAGCTTCAGCAACTCCCAAGGCAGATAGTAGAGTTCCGGAGCATCCGTACGTATCGTGAGGTCGATTGGCCGACCTTCCCGCTGTGCTTCTTCGATGGCAGCCTCATAGCGAGGCCACCTAGTCTGTTCCAGGAACTCAAACAGGCGATCACCAAACAACTCAAGCACTTCAGACGAAGGGTGGGACTTCTCTAGTTCGTCAAGAGCCTTGATAATCTTTGGGTCATCCCAAGGGAACGAGGCAAGGCTACGCTCACCGCGCGTATGCCGAACTTCATACTCCAAGCGATTTCTTGAGAACGCCTTGACCGTGCGCTTGAATTCAAGACTGACGCTGAGCGGTTTCTTATCCATATCAAGGAAGGAGAACGAAAGTGGGTCAGTGCTTGAAAGAAGATGCATTGCGAGGTGCTGGTTAGGGTCTGCTCAGAAATTACCTGTCCGCTTTTCGCGCCCGGAGGCCGATTTTCCGAGGGCGGGAACGCCTCTCATGGCTAGGTAAATTGCGAGCGGGCCCTTACCTCACTGCGAGGCCAGGCAGGCGCACCGCCGGATCTCCCAGCAACACGTAGTTGGCCAGATCCTGGCATAGCAACCACAGGCCAGCCTTTACCTTCGGGTCGACGGAAGAATCGCGTCCCGCAGCGCGCTCCCGCTCGTCCTGCTTGAAGAGCGCCGTCAACTCAACGAGGGACTCGCTGAAGAACCGAAGCAATGTATGAAGGGCATTACCCACGCGCCGTCCCTGAATCAGCGTCCGAAGGACGCCGAGAAAGCGCGAGTGAGCGAGGTTGCCCTCGTCACTGAACGTAGAGGTCCATGCGAGGTCCACATGGCCAATGACGGCCAACGGGCCAGAGGGATTGGTCAACACAGCCTGGGGTAACGCCGCCGTGAAAGGTTGGGTTCCTGCTCGTGGCAACCCTTCGGCCAGGATGCGCGCAGCATCCATGTCGACATCTCGAAGCTGTTGGAGCCAGGGCTCGTAGCTACTCCGCCCCGGAGTCCCCGCGCCGTAGCAGGCGAGATAGAACCAAATGCCACCCGGAAGGAATGGGCGTGAGACCAGATCCGCTCCCGTAAGCAGGCTCTTGTCGGGGAGCACGAAGGCCCCCTGAAGTTCTCGCTGCTGCTCGGGAGACTTCCAGCCTGAGCCCAATCCATGGCTCAAGGAGAGCATCACGCGCGGCACAGGTTCGGCCACACAGTTCAGCCATTGTACGGTGGAAGCCCCTTTCTCGTCGATAATCTCAAGGAGTTCTGCATCCGGAAAGTCCTTCGGCTGCCGATCCCGAAGGGCCTCGAAGCTCGGCCCCATCAAGACATCATGTGCGATGCCTGTTGCCCGTGTGCCATCCCGTGCGGTGTAGAGGAGCACACGGGGGCGCACCGGGCGCTGGGCATCGGAAGCCTCCCACTTCAACACCTTGGCGCAGTAAGCCTCGTACCCCTCCCCTGTAGGGAAGGCGAGCCGCCCCACAAAGGCGTCTGTCGATAGCACCTGCTGCAGATCGAGCGAGAGCCCATCCATGTCGCCGAGTAGCAGCAGGTACCGAGGACGGTCCGACTCATCCACCGCCTCCTTCCTGAACTCGCGCCGCTTCCAGCGCGCCGCAGTGGCGGCATCCATTCCCACCGGTGCACGGTAAGAATGGACCGAAGCCCCCTGCTGCCTCTCGCGCCACCGCACCAGTGGAGAGATGTGCACCAACAGCCTGTCCCCTTCGGGCCCCAGAGGTGCCACCACCCCCCAGCGCTGCTTCGGAAGGAAGTCGGAGTCACCGCCGGCATCCCAAAGCGATTCCGGAAGCTCCCGAAGTTTGGGGAAAGGAAGATCTGGAAACTTCTCCAGAGTCAGCCCTCGTGGAAGTAAGGGCTGGTGGTCATCAGCACGAGCGAGAAGCAGTTCGAGCGACACGGTGTACCCCTTGGGTTCAAGAAGCAGATGCTCCGCCGAGGGCCAGCGCGACGCCAGGCGCTGGACTTCCTGGGCAGCAGTCGTGAGTGCGCGGACGGCTACGGCTTCGGGAATGTGGGGTGGAGCTCCACTCGGGCCTGGTCCTTCACCATCCTGGTGACGAACACAGCGAGATGCTCTCGCACGGAGCCTCGAAGATTGAAGAGCACCTGACTCGAGGAGGCCAACGCCCCCACCGCAAGGAACTCGGCGGGCTCGTACGCCGGCATAAGGAGGACACGCCGTGAGGAGGCCTCACTTTTGGGCCAGGACGGTCCGGCGAACGAGTCCGCAGTAGGAGTCGTCGGGTCAGGAACCAATCCTCGAACGAGCGGCCCAGGTGGCTCCTCGGACTCCTGGCCCTCAATCGGGGGACCGGAGGTGTAGCGCCTGAGGATGCTCGCCGGAACCGGGGCCTGGACGTAGAGTTCGACCCCCGCATCGCTCTGATTCATGCGCGTGATGAAGTCAGCCAGATCTTCCTTGACCCTGCCTCGTGCCACGAAATGCACTCGCTTTGAAGGCTCAAGGACCCCAAAGGCCAGGAATTCAGAGGGCGGAGTGATGGGCATCAGGAAGGCGCAGCGCCCCGATGCACTGAGTCCGGCCCAGAAGTCGATATCGCTGTTGAACTCAAGGTGATGGAGGGTGAGCTGCGGCTTGCTCAAGACGGGCTCCTTGTGGCGGGTGAGCATTCTGGATGCACCTGCCTTTAAAGATGCCCTTCGGTTTGATTGTTCCCTCGCTCCCGAAGTCCGTGGCTCATTCGAACAGCAGTACGCTCGCAAGCCACTCCTGTTTTGCATCCTTCCCCAGCCACTGGGCGCGGACGTCGCGCAGCGCGACTGCGGGCGGAACTCCCATGCGCATGCGGTCCCGCACCTGGTTGAAGAAGACATTTGCCTCATGGCCGGGGATCCGCGCGGTCGCTGCTAGCACTCCGCGCGCCCCTGCATGAATGAATGCTGCCGGCAAACTAAGAGGCTCGTGCAGCGCATACGATGTGTGCGCGGCATGACATGAAGACAGGACGACGAACGGGGCCCCTCTTAGGCGAGTTTCACGCACCTGAGGAACCGTCAGCTCACGTGCGCCCCGCTCAGGCGACAAAAGAAGATACGACGCGTCCGCACGCTCGTAGATGAAGCCGTGCGTCACGAGGTCTATCTCCGTCGCATCCCGCATCGCGGAGCGCACCCTAGAAGGTGTCGCGTCTGCGCCCGAACGCATGATGTGCTGCTCATCAGGACCGAACGAAGGAACCCAGTGAGGCAGGGGCAGCACGTCCGCACCAGGGGGAACTTCCACGTCCGAGACGATAAGGTGGACGGAAGGCCCCGTCCGAGGGACGCGCGGCGTTGAGGTACGCGTGAGGTAACTCCAGGCCATTGACAGCGGAAGTAGCCCTGCTCGGCCATGAAGCGGAGGCCTAGCGAAGACCTCAACGCGTTCACAAGGCCGGAGTGCCGCCAGGAGTTCCTCTGGCACGAGCCCATCCAATCGCTCTGGGAGAGGCTCTCGCCGTGTTTCGTCATGCGAACTAAGTAGTTTCCCGTCCTCACCCCGAACGATGAGGAGCGTCCTTTCTGAGTCCGCGGTGGCCACAAGGAGGCACCGGCCTGGCAGTTGCAGGCCACGCTCCTGCGAGAAAAGTTCCAGGGCCTCCTTGAAGCTGCCGCGTCGGCCTGTCTCGAAAATGAGAGAGGTGAAGCTATAGGCTCGCGCTCGGCTTGCAGCGAGGTCTTCCTCCAATCCCGGGGCAGCAGCTTCCTGAATGGAGCGCCACAGCAACTCGCGTCCCCTCGCCAGGTCCCGTTCAATGAAGAACCGCCCAAGCGTATGCGTGCCCACGGCGCGTTCGCCCGGACTCCTCCTCACTGAGGGATTCGTCAGAGCCTTCAATAGGTGGGCATCATCGCCAGGGGCCCCCTTCACCCGCGCGATCTCCGAGAGCGTGAAGGCACCGCTGGGAGAGAGTGGGAGCCCTGAAGCAAGCGCCGCATCAATCTCCTGCCGGGCCTCATCCACCCGAAGGCCTTGGAAGGCGATGGACGCGAGGTTCTCATGGACACGCCTCACGGCGTCCGGCCTCCGCTCATTCCGCTCCAGGAATTCTTCAAGGTATGCCCGAGAGAGGGAAGTATCCTTCACAAGCCGTGCGATCTGCCCCAGATTCCACAGCAGATCCTGTTCCAGTTGCCATTCGTTAGTCGCGCGCGCTTCGCGCCAAGCCTTCTCGGCATGTTGGCGCGCGTCCTGGAATTCATGGAGCTTGATGAGAAGCGTGGACACCTCACTCTCGATAGAGAGACAGCGATATTCCAAGCCGGGTCTCTCGCAGAGCGGAAGCACCTCGCGCAACGTACCCACCGCATGTGCAAGGCGCCCTGCCCTCTTGTCCATCGCCGCACGCTCCTGGGCCGCTAGGAGTTGGAACCAGGGGTCCTTCATAGCGTTGGCCTTCGCTTGGAAGAGCTCCAAGTGACCAGCGACGGTATCGGTGCGTAGGAGCGCCCCCAAGAGGAGATCATCCTCTTGCGAGGAGAGGATTTGCATCATCCAGTGCTCCTTCTTCAAGGCCGAGGGACGCTCGAGCACCAGGGCCGCATAGCCCCGCGCCAGCGGCCCCCGCTGCGTGAAGTCCGCAGCAGCAACACGCTGGACGTACGCCTCAAGCACATGGGACAGGGTGCGCTCGTCTAACTTCCGGGCCAGCGGGAGCAAGGTCAGCACAGCCTCGGACGTGGGTGCGGCCCGCACCGCGTCATAGAAAAAGAGCCGAGCGATGGGTGTATCGCTGAAATCCTCGGGGAGAGTGACATCCGCGTTCGCGATCAGCGCGGTTCCCGCCTTGAAGACGGCTGTCCATCGATTGCGGTGCGTGAAGACGTCACGCTGAAGTCCCTCGGCTCGCTGCGTGGCCTCATCCGCCCAACCTGGCTCCTTCAAGGACGCCACCTGCGTAAAGGTCCTGGCTGCGGCAAGTGGGAGGCGGAGATCACGCAGTGCGAGCCCGCGGTTCCACAGAGCCTCCGCGTGTCGAGGAGCAGCCGCGAGCGCTGCATCCGCGCGCTGAAGTGCGTCCTCCGGCTTACCCAGTCGCAGCAGAGCCATCGCCCGCCGGCTCTCGGTGTCGGGGGTCTGGGGGAATTCGCGTAGTAGGGTTAGGGCCAGTTCCGCCCCGTTGCGGTCGCCCTGCATGAGAGCGCTTGCGACGGGGTCCTTTCCATCCGTCAGCACGGACACACCCATCGACTCAGGGGCCAGCTGTCCAGCCTCCGTAGCCCCCGCCATTGCAGGCACCAGGGGCTTGTAGGTCTCTGCCCCTGAACCGCTCAGGCGCGCTTCCGTCGCGCGGTAACGGACCTCACTCGCCGGGACGTACCGTCCGGAGAGGAAATGGCGAACCATGCCAAGTCCTAACAACAAAGTGGCAAAGCATGCTGCAGCCAGCATCAAGGTGCGCCGCTGAATCCAGGAGACCGTGGAGAGATGTCTCCGGGCAGAGTTCCGAGTCCTTCCATTCACGGTGTGGCGTTGTTCCAAGAATTGCAGCTGAAGAAGTGCCTCCACCTCTGTCTGGCAACGCGTACAGTCCGCAAGGTGGATACGGAAGTCCTGGGCTTGCGTGGGCGAGAGTTCCCCATCCACAAACGCCTCCACGTTGTTGCATGGAGTAGCCATCAGGGAACACCCGGTGTGAGGAAGGTTTGGAGATACTCGCGCAGCTTCGTGCGCGCATCGTGTAGACGCTTCTTGACGGTGCCGACGGGGATTCCGAGAAGGGTCGCGATCTCCTCGTACTTCCTCCCTGCTGCACGCAGGTCATGGGTCTCTCGTATCTTCGGACTCAGCGAATCAAGCGCCTCGGAGAACTGCTCGGAGGTGATGGCCTCATACGCAGGAGGAGGCTCGACATCCAGAGCCTCGGCACTCAGGGCAGGATCTCGCGCCCCGTTCA
Source organism: Myxococcus sp. CA039A (assembly GCF_013336645.1). NCBI lineage: Bacteria > Pseudomonadati > Myxococcota > Myxococcia > Myxococcales > Myxococcaceae > Myxococcus > Myxococcus sp. CA039A. Next base: position 22,421 of record NZ_JABUMQ010000172.1, read on the forward strand.
TTCGAGTTCGCAACCTCCGGCACTGTCCGAAGAACAAGTTGGCGAGAGTCCTGACCAGCCAAGCTTCGCCACTTGGCGCGGAGGGCAGGTTCTCCTTCCTACCGAACTCCTGAATGAACCGAAGGATGACCTCCTGAACCAGATCCTCGGCGTCGGTTTCGTCACCGCACAAGTTCATCGCCTGGGCCATCAGGCGGGCCTGGCGTTGCATGGCAAACGCCCCTGCCTGCTGTTGTTTCTCCTGACGCATGGCCCCCTGTGACTCCGAACGCCCCACTTGCCCGGGCTCCTGGAGCGTGTTTCGCCATGGGCGATCCGAACAGTTGGGGGAGTTCTTCGCAACCAGCCTGATGGCGGTGGGTAGGTGCATGGGAGCCGAAGGTCAAGAAGGCAGCGCGATTCGCAGCCCACCTAGGACGCCATGCCCAAAATTTGTTCCCTAAGAACTTTCACGCCGAGTCACCCGAGAGGGACCTACAGACAGGCGGCGCAGAAGAACAAGAGCCGCTCACCGGGAATGCCCGTTTCCAGGCGGCAACGGTACTGCCGGGCGTCCGCGCTGAGATTCGGAGCTCGCGGTCCACGAGCCCTGGGTGTGCCCCCTCTCTCACGGATTCCGCTGATTCCGCTCCCCAGCCGCGACTACCGGGCGAGCCGCAGAAAAAACGAAGGGCGCGGACCCGAGGATTTCTCCAAGGATTCCGCGCCCTTTTAATGGTCGGGGAGACAGGATTTGAACCTGCGACCCCTTGGTCCCGAACCAAGTGCTCTACCAGGCTGAGCCACTCCCCGATACGTCCGTCCGCCGGTGGTCTTCCTCGGGACCGGCGAAAAGTGCGGGCGGTAATACCCGTGCCCCTTGGCTGAGTCAACGTCCTCGGATCACCTTTTCGTTCCCCGCCCCCTCGCCTGCCCCCTCCACGAG
>NZ_JABUMQ010000173.1:0-23194 GCF_013336645.1 Myxococcus sp. CA039A
CCTCCCCCCCCACCACCATGTAGCGGAACTCGTCGCCGCGCCCATCGAAGAGGACAAAGCTACGGTAGCTGTGCGTCCAACCTCGCCCCAGGGGGCCTGCTTCGAAGCCCTGGTTGCTGTAGCTCCGCGTGAAAGCCAAGGCCGGGCCACGTCCCGACACCCGCAGGTCCGCGAACTGCTTGGTCAGGTGTCCATCCACCACGCTGACGTCCTTGACGAACGTGTGGCCCACCGGCAGCACACCCGCGTCGTCCACCGCCGTCTTCAGCAAGAGGCGCTGCGTCTGAGTCTGCTCTGGCGTGGCCCGTGGCAGGAAGTCGATGCGCACCTCCTGGCCCGCAGGGTCTCCCGGCGGCACCTGGAGACGCAGCACTCCCGTCCCCGCTACCAACTCGGGAATCGGAACGTTCGAGTCCAGGGGCTGAACCTCCAACAATCCTTCCGTGTTCCGGACAAGCCGCCCCCGACTCAACAAGGTACTGCCCGAGGTGACGGACACGTCGCCCTCATCCCCCGCGCAGAACTCCAAACGCGCGGGAACCAGGATGGGGCGCTCTGTCGCCGTCGCTGACACCAACTCGGATCCAGTCGGCGTCGCCGCTGTTTCGAAGTTCCGAACGGGAAGGATGACCTTCGCTCCCAGTTCGCCCCCATTGGCCAGCAAGCGGCTTCCCGCAGGTGCGAGGCGAAGCGTTCCTTTCGCGACGACGTCCGTCGCGGTGTTGGAGATGCTGTAGCGCACGGCATGCACCTCGGCGCGAATCTCGCCTCCGTGAGTGCCGGGCGTCAGAGGAAGCCTGAGGGCACTTAGCGAGCTCGGTAGGAGAGTGATGAGCGCGGAGTCCCCGGGGAGCCGAGGCAGCCCCGAGAGCGCACCTTCCACCACGAGCCTCTCTCCGGCGATAGCCGGCTTTTCGATCAAGCGCACATAAACGGGATACCCAGCCGGATTGGTCACCGAGAGGTGGGCGATCCCATCATCGACAGCTGCTCCACTGCAGGGACTGTCAGTGGGATCGCCCGCGGAGGCATCGACATACGCCCGCACGTTGGCCTCCATGGACTGAAACCAGTAAACGACGCTCGAGGGACTCACGGATACGGGCGTGGCCCCCGTCTCCGTGCGCTCCACGACGGACGGCTTCACGTGGATGTACTGTCGCCCATTGGGCACGAGATACTTTGGCCAGAAGACCACGTGCTCCTCGTCGTCGATCCCTCCCCCAGTGGTGCTGATCTCCTGTGGGGTAACGGTCCACTCGGACAATGTGGCCGTCTGGGACGCGACTCGGAAGGTGACCTGGACGCTCGCGATATCGGGCTCGTCGCCCCTCACCGCTTGCCAGGCAACCTCCCCTTCGGGCGACCGCAACACCTGGGCAACCAGGGGCTCGGGGAAGTCCCCGCCAAACACCCCATTGAAGTTCGTCCCCAGCGTCTTCAGACTCAGGGCGTACCGCATGTGATTGGTTGAAGAGGCCGGCAACAGCGTCTTGACGACATAGGTCGCACTCACCGGGCCACTCGAGGACTGTGCGGTTGCCGTTACGGTGTAGTCACCCGCGACAGGGCCCGGGACATAGCCCGCGATCACCTCGCCAAGTGTCGGAGACGGGAGCGTGAGCACCGGTGTGACCGCTGGCGAGTCCAATCGCTGCATCTGGCCAGGAGGCACGGCGAAGGGATTGAAGAACCGCCCGGTGCCGGGCGCTCCCGCCCACGTCACACTCACGTTGGCCAGCGGGTTGCCATGCCTGTCCACGGAAAAGACTCGCAGGGCTGTGACCGTCTCAATGCCGGCAATCGCGCTATCGATACGAATTGACTCGTCGAGTTCGATTCGCGTCAAGGGTCCGGGACGGCCCAGAACAGTGAACGGGCTCGAGAGAACAAGGGTGACGTCCCCGTTCGTCGTCTCAGCCATCACTTCGTTCAAGCCCCAGAGTTGGGACGCGGGGGACGACAGGGCTCCTGTTGGCGCCACGGGCCTCTCGATGGCCCACTTGCGAATGTCCGTATCGGGATGGACGAAGACGCGGGCCCGCCCCATCTTGTCCGTCTTCACGGTGACCGCCGGCAGTGGCGTCTGCGGCGACGCCAGCGTGGAAAAGCGCGGCACGGCCTTGCTGAATCGCTGATGCGCCCGGAAGGTGACGGATGCCTCGCTGACAGGAACGCCTTCCGCCGTGGTGACATAGACCGCCACAGGCATCGTTCCAGGTGTTCCCACCTCCACCTCCTGGAAGTCCGTTGCCGCGACCTTCACGAGATGGGCGATCTGCGACGTGTCATCGGTCGACTGGGGCGCATCCGGCCCCTCCAACTGCTCCACCAGCGCGGCGTCCCGCCAGGCCCCGGGAGAAACAATGGTCTGTCCTCCAGACAGACGACCCGACAAGAAATAACCACCTTCTTCCGTGAGTGGATTGCGCGTGATGTAGCCCGTTCCCTCCCAGTCCCCGAGTTGGAGGGGCACCTCTGGAATGAGCACCTCCCAGCCCCGGGCCACCATGTCCTCGACATCCCTGCGAACTTCCGGCGTCGCTGAAAGCCGGGCGAGCTGCGCCGCGCCATTCGTGGGAGTAATGGAGAGGACGTCCAGGCCCTGCGCCCGCGCCCGTTGAAGCACCGTGGCCGCGGCCACCGCGTCTTCCTGCGTGCCCTCTGACAACACTCGCGCTTCCTGGAAGCTGCCCTCATATCCGGCCATCCGGAAGAGTGCCTTGCCTCGCCCCGGAACAAGCTCAAGGGGGGTCATGGTGCGCAGGTCCGCATCCACCTCCAGCCCCTTCCAGAGGAGTCGCTGAGGCACGCCCAAGACCTGCTCGACTTCGAGCTGATTCTGCACGAGCACCACGCTCGCCGTGGGGTGGATGGGTACCACTTGAAGCAGCCTCGCCAGCTCACGCTCCCCCGCCGTCCAGGCATTCACATAGGCAGCGGCACGCTCGTAGAGGAAACGCGGCGCGACGCCATCGGCCGGGTCGTCAACGCCAAGCAACACGGGAGAGTACGCACTGCCAGGGCTTCCCACTCCCACGGCCACCAAATTGCCGGCGATGATGCGATTCTCCAACCGCCGTATCGTCCCGTCCGGCAATATCAACTCAAGGGTCCAGGTGTGCTCGACGCCCAGGCCCACAGCCCGGGTGCCCAGGGCCTTCTGCTTCCCATCCACGCGGAGCTGGGGGAGCACCCGCACCACCGAGGCAGGTGCACGATAGAGACCACCGTGACGGTGGACCACCAGCTCATCCTCGGGCGTGGCCGGCTGATAGGTGAGCACGGTGCGATGCCCAGCCACCTGATGTAGCGGGAGCGTCACATCCAGAAAGACACCTGCGTTGTCGGACGCCGTCACTCGGAGGCGTTGCCGTGCGACATCCGGTAGAAACGCGGACTCATCTTGCACGGACACGACTTCATACGGCAGCGAGCCTGGCAGGAGCGGCAGCTCCTCCGCGCGACGCTGTACCGTGCGCAGTGCTGCTTCGTAGGGAGCGGCGGGCTGTCGCGCCGCGAGGAATTCACCCACCTTCGCGCGGTAGAATTCGAGCGGCGAAAGTGAGCCGCTCTGTGCCAGGTAGCCCGCCGTGAACACCTCCGGTCCTACCCCCATGGCCTCCAGGACGTCTATTGAGGGGGGCGTCGCCGCATATTTCGCCCCCCCCGGAATGGAGGCATCCAACGCAATCCACTGCCGAGTACCCCCTCCCTGCCCCACACCCCGGTAGTCGCCATAGGGGAGCCAGGCCTCTACCCAGACATGCGAGACCTTCACCGCGACCACTCGCCCTCCACCTGAGATGGGTTCGAAAGGAATCCCCGCTGCCGAGAGCGCCTGGAGAACTTTTTGCTCCACGGCCTCTGGCAGGCGGAACGCGCTCGCTTCGGTGCCGTACAGCGCATCCACGTCCGCGACCGTGAGCAGCCCCATCAGATCCGCCAGCTTAGGGAGCGTCAACTTGACGGTCCCTCGCACATAGCGGGCGGGAGTTCCCTGAGCGCGCAAGAGGGCAATCAACAACGAGGACAGGTCCGAATCATTCCCTCGCTTCTGTCGCAGCGTCTCGGTCGAGCCCTTGAGCGAGCCCTGATACCAGTCGAGGTCGAACTCGTTCTTGACGAAGTCGTACGCGGCCTTCGCGGTCACCAACTCCTCCGCGCGCGCCGTCACCTCCGCCGAGAGCTCCACTTCCTGGCCCTGCGTCGTGTCTTCCAGCGCGGGAAGCACCACGGCCCCCGCCAGGAACGCTGGCACCTCTTCCTCAGAGGAAAGCTCGGTCCGTGCAAGTCCCCCCTCGACGTAGGTCAGCTCCGAGCCCAGCACGGGCGCTGACCGAAGCGCACCCCACCCCTTCAGCTCTTCGTGAAGCTCCGCCAGCCGTGTGGTCTCATCGGAGTACCACCGCTGACGGATATATGCGGAACAGCGCTCCCAGAATGACGCGCGCGACGAGGACAAAGACTCACGGAGGTCGCGAACCGCTTCAAGCGTGGGCGCCACACGGGCGTCGAGCGCGACTCGGTGCTCTCGCACCCGAGCCCCCAACGTCGCTTTCGCGGCCGTCAGGCCCTTCTCCACTTCGGACAATCGCAGCAAGGTGTCCTGGTGGTTCTCCGTGAGGGACTTCTCCATCCGCCCAAGGGCCAGCGAGGCCTCCTGACGGGCGGAGGACTCTGATTCAGTCGGTACGCCGGGAAAGTGGAGGACTCGCGGCCAGAAGCCGGGCGGAGCCCCCATCCGCGACACGGCCATCTCCAGATCCCTCGACAACTCGGAACCGAGGGCATGCGGCCGAGTCTCTTCCGCATGCAGGCGCGCGCGGCGTTCGACCTCATCGGTCCGAGCCTTCACCCCGGCCCAGTCGATGGATGCAGGTACTGGTGGGGTGACGATCAGCAACGGCACCGTGTCTACCGCCTGCACTTTCGCGGAGCTGACTCCCGCGAGTTCGCGGGCACGGCCCCACACTGCCGGCGTCACGACGGAGTGAGCCTGCTTCGGGGTGGCACTCAGGCCCGACGCAGAGACCGGGAGTGCCAACAGAATAGCCGTGAGAACGAGCACCACAGGGGCCCTCAAAGACATATTGAACATGGTGTCGTGAGCTATTCGCAGAAGAGAGGAGGCGGAGAAACCTGGGGTCCGGGCTTCAACACCACCCGCTGCGCCCCCGACAACTCAACCGTCTTGCCCATCAGGGCGCCGTACAACGTCGTATCACCAGACAGAAGGATGTTCGCTCTAGGGGCGTAGAGCCGGAGGGAGGCATCGTCCGCATTGTCGATCTCCACCAGATCCCCATCGACATCGTGTGCCCCCATCACCAGCGTCAAGGGATGTGCGGCACCGGGACTCGATCCCAGCGTCGAGCCGTCCTGGACCACCACGTCGTGGGCCACGAAGATCAACACGTTCGCCCCGGGCGCGGCCGACAGCGTCGCGCCCCCCGTGAGCTGGAGGTGGTCCGCATGGAAGCGCCCCGAGGGCAGCACCACCTGCGCTCCATTCAGCTCAAACGATCCATTCACCCACCACGCGCTGCTTCCGGGAAATGCGGCCAGGCGAGTGTTGTCATTCTCCAGGCTCGCCTGCTCCAGCTTCGTCAGCACGTCATAGCCGCAGTAGCACGGCGTTGGAGAAGGCGTGATGGCATGGACACCGCCCAGCACCGTGGCGAAATCACCGATGGCATAGCCCTCGCCGTAGTAGAGCGAGCCGGCCAGCGTGCCTTCCTCCACAACGGCGGAGTATCCACCCACAAGGTCGCCTGACACGAAGGAGAACTGGCCAACGTACGCCAGGCTGTTGGCGGCCACCGAGGCCTTGTCTCCCATCGACGGCCCCACCACCTGAGCATTCCCAAACACCACCGTGTCCTGAACGGAGCAGACCGCATACGTAAAGGATGGCATCAGCGGATCAGTGGCGACGACCGTGACCACGGTGAAGGAAACGAGCTTGATCGTCGAATTCCCTGCGAGGTCGGACACCTGCACCTGGAGGACATGTGCCCCCTCCGTGTTCACGTCCCCCCCGCTAAGGAACGGTGTGCCATCCATGGTTGCCCGGAGGGAGTTCGCATCCAGGTTGGCGTCCGTCGCCATGAACTGGATGGTGAAGGACTCCGCCGAGGCTCCGTCGGATACGCCTGAAACCTGGATGGCCGGCGGCGTCTTGTCGAGGGTGAAGGTGATCTGAGACTCCGTGACGTTGGCAGCGAAATCCCGGGCCCGGGCCAGCAACGTGTGGGCGGCCTCGTCTGAAATGGAGGTACCCAGCGTGAACGGCTGCCCATCCAGCGTCGCCGTCACACTGGTCGTGTCCAGGTGAGAGTCAGTCACTTCGAGTGTCGGCGTGATGTCCTGTCGGACGAAGGCGCCATCCTGTACGCCGCCCAGGACAATGCGCGGCGGCAACGAGTCGATGGTGAAGCGATGCAGTGCCTGTACCGTGTTCCCAGCCCTGTCACGGGCGGACACCTCAAGTTCATAGGCGCCGTCTGTTGACACTGGAGTTCCCGAAGCAATCGTCACGCCATTGAGTGTGGCATCCACCGAAGCAAGGTGAGGATCCGCCGCGGAGAACACGGGCACGACAGGTCCATGCACCGGAACCGCACCAGGGACACCGGAAACAGTCAGCACCGGCCCCTGGGTATCTCGGATGACAGTGATGCTTACGGGGTTGTCGAGCGAGGCCAGGATGCGTCCATCATTGCCCCCCAGATCCGCCGCACTGAACACGAGGGAATGTGGCCCCTCCGTGGGAAGGAGCACGTCGGCGCCCCAAATACCGTCCAGCGCGTTACCAGACACAGGCGATGCCAGGACGGTGGTCACCCCGCTGCCATTCACGCGGACGGATGCCACACCCGAGGCGTCATCGAGCGCACGAATCCGCGCGCTCACCCTCTCGCCCACATACATACCGTCCGTCAGGTTGAGGAGCGTCAGCCTCGGTGCGCCACCGTCCAGGACCTGCAGCGTGAGTCGAGCCAGGACCTCGGTCCCATCCACTGGACGCTCGACCAGCAATACCAGCCCATGCAGCCCCAGCGGCCAGCCTGCCGTGGAGAACTGGCTCAGGCGCGTCCACTGTCCACCCGGTGGGAGCATCGAGAGCGGCCATGTCGAGATCGTCTGAAGTGTTCCGTCGGGACGCGTGGAGACCAATCGCACCACTCCCTCACCTTCACTCGCCGTGCCGCGGTTCTCCAGAAACACATCGACCGTCGCCTGCTCGCCCATTCGAAAGACGGGCTGGGCTCCTGGATGCCCTGCGATGGACAACAGCCCCACGAGCACCGGCCGACCTTCCATGGTGAAGCTCGCTTGAGCCTGCGCGAGCACCTCGGTGCCGAGATGCACCTCGCTCGTCACCACATACGCCCCAGGCACGAGCACTCCCGTTTCGATCTCCGTGATGCGCGTCTCGCTCTGCCCCGAAAGCAGCATGGGAAGCGCGGAACTCCACTGCGCGAGGAACGATCCGTCGGTGTTTCGCAGCGTCACCACGCTCACTGCGCCGTTCAAGAAGCTGTTTCGCGAGCTGCTCGTCACCTGGGAGTTGACCTCGGCCTTCTCGCCTGTGCGATAGCGACTCCGCGACATGCTCACAGACACATTGGCAGTGCGCTCCGGAAGGACTTCGAGGGCCACCGCGTCGTCCGCCACCAGGGAACCATTGCGCCACAACGAAGCCCGGACTCCATAATCACCCGCGAGCAACGTTCCCACCGCGACCACTCGCGTGAAGGTCCGCACTTCTCCACTCGGAAGTGGAGCGATGACTTCCGAGGTTCCCAAAGGAAGGACCAGATGCCCATCTGCTCCGATGAGGTCTACGTGGACCTCGCCGAACAAGGGGGCTCCCGGGTTCGCAAGGGTCACCGTCGCCGTGCGCTGTCCATTCACCTGGACGGAGGTCCCATCCAGCACCACGGAGATGATGGGTTCGGAGGTTTCAGCAACCAGGAACGGCACCACCAACGCATTGTTGTCGCGATGAAGCTCCAGGATCTCCTGCCCCGGGTCCACCACGACGTTCAACTGCTGTGGTCCGGAGAGCCCGTTGACGTCGACAGGGACGAGGACGATGGCCGACCCACCTGGAGCCAGGGGCTGACTCAGACGAGTGAGGGGTGAAGGACGCAAAGCACCGTCCTTCGTGACCACGGTCACCGCCACCAAGGGGGCCTCTGCCATCGCAGTCCCCTCGTTCGAGAGGGTGACGACGGCATACGCGACATCCGTGGCCATGGGCAGGCTGGGTTGGAGGACCGCCGCGACGGAGAGGTCCGCCACGGCGTCAGGCTCGAAGCGCACCTCGATGGATGGCGAGAAGTCGCTCCGCGTCCCGGCAGCATCCTCCGCCACCGCCGAGAGGAAGTTGTCGCCGGCCTCCAAGAAAATGTCATCGAACGCAAACGAACCGACGAATTGAACCTTCGAAACGCGTGGACTCGTGGAACCCGACGCGGCCACCAACTGCTCACCAGACCCCATCAGCAGACGCGAGCTCATGGTTCCCATGCGCTCCCGCGTTCCACCGTCGATGGCCTGGCGATAAAGGTATGCACCTTGCGGGTAGACGAGAAAGGCTCCGCCCGAGGTGAAGACCGGCATGTCGGCGGGCTCCGCATCTGGCATGCGCCGCCCGAGGTTGGGGCCACCTTCCACGCTCACGAGCGTCAGTGCCATGGACTGGTAGTCTGCGTCGTAGAACGGAACGGCCACTTCCCGCCCCGTGGGGGACAACGCCAGCCGCGTCAGGATGCTCTCGGCACTGAACAGGTCGACAAACGAGTTGTCGACCGTATCGAAGCGTCGCAGGTGGTGAATCCCTTGACTGTCCACGACAACCGCGACGAGGCGGCGTCCATCAGGTAGCCACAGCGCCGACAGGAAATCCTCCGACTCTTGCGAAGGCAGGGCGTGCTGTGCGCCAGTAGCGAGATCGAAGATGCGCAGGCTGCCATAGCCGGTCTCGTCCAATCGCCGCACGACCAGCCGTGAACCATCCGGCGCCCAGACCGGCGACGCGTCCTCGCCCGAGTAGGCTTCCAGGACGGGCTGGAGAACCGCGCTCGCGATCCCCATGATGTAGATCTGGGTTCCCTCCGAAGAGGTTCCTTCGGCGACCACCCTGGTCCCATCTGGAGAGAAGACGGGCGTTCCCTGGAAGCTCACCCCCTCGAGTGTCGCGCTCACCACGGTGCCAGTCTCCAAGTGCTCGACCGCGACTCCTCGAGAAGGGCTGCCACTCAGATAGACGTATGCCACGCGCTGGCCATCGGGCGACAGCGATGGAGTTCCCCTTCGCGAGAGGGACAAGGGCACGTCCTCGAGCCGTAGCCGGATGGGACTCGCCTGGGTTCTGCCCACCAGCGTTGCTCCACGATAGAGCGACACAAGCGAAAGGGGTTCCGCGGTTCCCTGCACACGGGTGACCATCTCAGAGACGACAATGGGGGCGCCAGGAACCGTGGGCTGAAGCAGGCGCGGCGCCTCCGGCACCTGCGTATCCACGGGGGCTCCTGATGCCACGGAAGAAGGCGCGCTGCGGTTTCCAGCAGCATCGATCGCCATCACCCGGTAGTAGTAGCGCGTCCCATTCGTCAGCCCCCTGTCCAAATAGGAAGGAGGACCGGACAGGCGAGAGTCCTCCGAAATCATTTCGAAAGGACCACTCTGCGCCGAGGCGCGCTCAACACGGAAGCGCTCCGCACCATTGCTTGAGTAGGTCCAGCGCAACTCCAGCGCGGACCCGGATGCTGGCGCGGTGATGACGAGCCCTTCGGGCGGAGCAAGCAACGGAACATCCACCGTAGCGGACACTGCATTGGACGGCGTACCCAGGAAGCCATCCAGACTCACAGCCACGACCGTGTAGGAATATGTGCCGTTGCGCACACGCGGGTCTGTATGCGCACGAGTCTCCACTGAAAGGCTTGCCACGCGTTCGGCGTCGCCTTCACCAGAGGAACGCCACACTTCGAGGCTGCCGACATCGCTCAGTTCCCCTGCGACGGAGAATGCCATGGATACGTCCGCGCCCATCACTTGCGCAGGCGACAGCAAGATGGCCGCCGTGGGAAGCGCAACACGGACCACACTCACTGTCTCGGACACCATGCTTCGGTTGCCCGCAGCATCCTGGGCCACTGCCGAGAAGACATTGCTCCCCATCTCGAGCGGTACATCCACGAAGAAGACTCCAGCAGCGTCAGCGTGCACCTCCGCCACGCTTGCACCTCCTCTCAGGAGAGTGACCGCCGCCCCAGCTTCAGCGCCGTATCCTTCCAGTCGAGTTGTCTGGGTCGCGACGTGAGTCTGCGAGGGAAACCGCAGCGACGGCTGATAGACGCGAGCCTGTCCTGTACCATCGGCCCGCTGGCCCCAGTTGCTCACCGCTGACACCTGATACGGATGGACTCCCATCGTCCGATTCGGATCGACGATGGCGTGCGCGGTCGTCAGACGTGCCAGGCCAGCGCTGACCTCCGCTAGATGTATGGAAGAAGAGGTCGTTCGGACGAGTTGGACTCGCACACCTTCGGCGGCGAGAACTTGGGGAAGAGCCACGGTGAGCTCGGAGCTCGTGGCCAAGACCTCCGGTCCCACGGGAACCCAGGCTCCCAGCATCTTCACGAACACCCGCACAGTGAGGTTCGCTGAGAGCTTCAACGTCACGGTCTCCAAGGGTTGCGGAGACGGGAAGTCCATTTCCCAGATTTGTGGCAGCGAAGCCCCAGGTCGCCAGGCCGTGGACACATTGCTGTCATACGCAGCGGAAGGACTGGTGCCGACAGCGGTGCTGCTGGCCGACGCCACTGCCACCGGCCTCGGCGGGACGGGAAGAATCGACGTCCCGGCGCGACGCACGTCGAAGCCCAGAACCTGCCCCGCTCCGTTGCCGTCCAACCAGGAGAGGTTGACTGCATTGCCATCCGTGCGCGCCACCACCCCGGGTGGAGCAAGCTCAGGCGCATGGAAGATGAAGATTGACGACGGCGCCGGATCCACATTGCCACTGGCATCCGTGGCCACCGCGCGCAGTTCCAGCACCGATGCAGTGAATTGCGACGGATCCAACATCACGGAATACGGGAACTGCGTCGCGGCGGTCCCGGCTGACAGAAATGTTGCCTGCCCGGCTGGGCGGATCTCCCACTGCACCCGCGCCACATCCAAGTCCGCGGTCTCAGCCCATGCCATCACGCGGCCAGCAACTCGACTCAGATGCGTGGGGCTCGCCACCCTGGCTACAGGAGCCCGTGTCTCCACGGAAACCGTCCTTACCGCCGACGGATCACTGAGATTTCCAACGGTATCCACGGCATACAACTGGTACGTGGTGGTCCCATCGGGCAACCCCGCGTCGATGTACCTCAGCGTTTCAGCGGAGAGCATGTACACACTGAAGTCTCCAGGGGAGACGCCCTCGGGAGCATTCGCCAACGCTCCATTGGCGAAGAGCAGATAGCCCGCGAGGTCCGTCTCCGGGTTCGCCGCCCACTGGACGTCCGCTGTGGTGCCTGTCGCGACTGCGGAGACGAGCAGCGGTGCGGACGGCGCTACGTTGTCCACCTGCACCACCACCCGGGTCTCACTCACGTTTCCGGCTGTATCCTCCGCTTCCAACCGGAGCGTCTGCTGTGAACCGTGCGGCAACATGCTCGCATCCCATGTGCCCAGCCAACCGGCCACTGTCGGAGCGCTACCGCGAGCCACCTGGACGAACACGGTAGGCGACGCACCTGCCCCTACCGAGAGGCGATACTCGTGGAAATCCATTCGGCTGAATGCCTGCCCGCGCACCTCTAGCTTGCCTGCAACGATTGCTCCATCCGCAGGAGAGTGGATGGCCACGACAGGCGGAGCCATATCCACCGCGACTTCAGAAGAAGGCTGGCTCTGGAGAGAGGCGGTATCCACCGCGACGACTGCATAGCGGTATTCGGAGGGCTGAAGCGCCTCGTCGAGGTACGTCGTCCCCGTGATGAGCCCGGTGCCCAGGGGAGTCAGTGAATCGCCCCCCTTCCCCCGGAGCACGCGATAACCTGCCAGGTCAGAATCACTGCTGGCACTCCAGGAAAGCGCCACACTCCGAGGCTGTCGCACTTCGACGACAAGGCCCGTGGGCGCCAGGGGAGGAGTCTCGTCGATGATCAGATCCGCGAACTCCTCGGCTTCGTTCCCAGCCCTGTCCGTGACCCGAAGCCGCAAGGAATAGTGACCGTCAGCGGGAGCAGCGGAGAGGGTCGCTAGCGCGCCACTGATGACAGAGGTCTTCCCGTTCACCAGGATGACATACCGACTGGACGAGGAAGGAGGACCGTTGGCGAGCGCAACGGAGTACTCGTACAGGTGTGTGTCCGTGGCAGTGCCAGTGACCTTCCACTCCGTGGGCGCCGTGCCATCGCGCGACGAGAGGATGTGCGCAACGGGCTGAGTACTGTCGAGCGTGACCGCAATCTGGCTCTCCGCAGTGTTCCCCGCCAGGTCCTCCGCCTTCAGCACGAGCGTGACGTCGCCATCCTCTTCCTCTCCTACGTCCCATCGAAGCACGATGCCGTCGCCGGGGACCTCCGACCAAGACGCGAGCATCCGCGAAGCGGGGCCACCAGGGGACAGCGCTTCCAACGTGAGCCGCCGCAGATGTGACTCCTCTACGTCGACGGTGATGGGCACCAGACCGTTCAGGCCAGTGAGGAACGCTCCCTCTCCAGGCGAGGTGAAAGCCACCCTGGGCCTGGAGACATCCACTGCAAACGAGACGACCTGCTCTCTCGTGTTGCCCGCGGCGTCGGTGGCGCGCACTGTCAACGAGTGTGAACCCTCCACCAAGCCGTTGAGCGCCAAGATCTTCCCATCGACCGGCGCCAGCCCTGACGCCACGAGGGTCGACCCAGAGGGAGCACCGTGGACGACACTCCATTCAATCAAGTGCTCATCGTGAATGGTGCCAACTACGTCCACCGTTCCCCGGACGAACGTCCCCGCGAGCGGTGTCGCCAACTCCACGAGCGGGAGTTCTGAATCCAGCGCCAGCGGCGCCTCAGCTTCTTCGACGACGCTTCCCGCGCTCGCCACCATGCGCACGCGATAGGGACCGTCAGGAAGCAGTTGGAGGCCCGAGCCCTCCAGCAAAACAGTGTGCTCCCCCGTTCCGCGCGCCGAGGACGCGAGAGGAATTCTCACCACCTGGTCCCCGCTGTCAACGACCTCCATCCGCACCGTGGCCGGAGTCAGCAGTCGAAACGAAGCCTGGGTGGAGTCGTGGACACCATCGCCATTCGGAGACACCACAACGTTCGAAAGAGAGAACCCTCCCAGCACGCCACGGCTCTCCACATCCACTGTCACCAACGCCGTGGACGAATGACCCGCGGTATCCCGAACCACCAGACGGAGGGTATGCGGCCCGGGTGGAAGCCGCGCCGTATCGACTGCTCCCAGCGATTCAGTGGCAGGGACGCGCGAAGTCCTTACGACGGTAAAGGTCGTCGGCGACAGACCTTCCCCGATCGAAAGTTCGTAATCGCGGAAGTTCGTGTCGCGCGCCTCTCCCAGAACCATCACGGTTCCCTTGACACTGCTGTTCGCGGTCGGGGCATCAACGCGCGCCACGGGCATCTGCCCATCGACGCGGAGTCGGAGGGTTTTCGTGCTCTCCGCGCCACAGGAATTCAGAGCTGTCAGGCGCAACAGATAGTCACCATCCAACAAGGCACTTCCGGCTGGTCCTCGACCATCCCATTCGATGTCGCTGAGGCCCTGGCTGAGCGTGCCTTCGAAAATGGCGCCAAGCCCTTCTCCCTCCACGCTGCCGTTGAGCCGGGCCACCGTCACCTTCACCTGGGCGGATTCGGTCAGCGCTGCGTGAAGAGTCGTGCCCCCCTGATCCGGAGCGACGAAATCCCTGTCGGCAGTGAACTGCTCGATCTCTACCCCCGCCAGGAAGCGGAAGGTCGTGGAGGGAGAACAGTGGCTGCTTCCACTTGCCTCCCACGCACTGAGCCGCATCTCGTAGTCACCCGAGGGCAATCCTCCGACATCCACCTTCGCGAGCGGCCCCGACACGACGCGCTCTTTCGGCAGGGCGAAAAACTGGCTCGCTCGCTGCGTCAGGGGCTCACCCGCTGGTCCCATGAGGACGGCATATCCTTCCAGCAGGTTGTCCTCGATGCTGCCTGTGACTTCGATCATCGGCCGCAGGCGGCCCGCAGCATCCCTCGTAGGCACGGGGCAAACCAGGGCCTGCGCGGCGGGCGAATCCAACCGGGTGACCGGCGGCTGCCTGTCTACCAGCGCGGAGACAGACTCATGGACATCCCTCGCCGTCGCGCCCCGACTGTCCTTGGCCGTGGCCAGGACATTGTAGCGCCCTGCCGGCATCCCCTCCGTCGAAAACGTGCCCGTAACCTCGACCTTGGCCGCTGGAGTGAACGGGCTGAGCAGCACTGGAGCCACCGCTGAGGAAGAATGCGGCTTCACCCAGGCCGCGAGTTCCTCGATCTTTGCCCCACCCTCCGCTGACGCCTTGAGCGTTACGGAGTACACCGGGTCCTGGGTGATACAGGCTGCTGCCCGCTCGCCCAATCTCACGACGGACGCGACAGACACCTGCGTACAAGGCACCTTGAGCGTGGCCTCCGTACATGTGCTGGTGGAGCGCGAGGACGAGTCAACAGGCGCGCCCCCATCCGCGAACCGGGTCACGACGCGAATCTTCTGCGCTGTACAAGCCAGGGGTGTGTTCCCTGCGAGCGTCAGGAGAGGCGCCACGCCATTGAACGGTCCCAGCGCGCCCATCTTCCCCCAAGTCGAGCTTCCATCCGCCTGGAGATAGACCTCCATCGACGAAATGGGCCGCCGGAAGTTTTCCGCCAGGCTCAGCGCGACCTGCGTCCCCGTCACCGATGAGTCTTTGAGGAACGCGCCGCAGATGTTGACCAGCTCCTCCGAATCCAGACGCTGTCCAAGCACCGATCGGCCGCGGAAGACCGCACGGTACTCACAGCTCGTGAGCGAGGAGGTATCGAGCTGAACCGCCAGGACCGTGGAGCCGTCTGGATTGAACAGAGGTTTCGCCGAGGCGAAGGAGTAGGTCTGCTCCGGTTGCTGCGCGGCCGGAGCGAAGAACGCAACTGTCGCTCCGGGCTCAAGGAGGGGCAAAGCCGCCGGGAGAATCGTCAGGGAAACCTTGGAGGACTCCTGGCTGTTCTCATAGGCCGTGCAGACAGCCAAGCTGGATAGCTTCGTTTCGAACGCGACGCTGGCTCGGAAGGTCTGACCATCCGCCGCAGTTGCCTCCACGGTGACGGTGTAGGGTCCCATGGGAACAGCACGTGCGTCCCATACAACCACCGACTCGCCCAATGTGCCCACGTTCTGGGTGTCGCGACGAACGACACCACTCAACCGATGCGTGTACTCGATAGCGTAGCTGACCAACGGACTATCTGAAGTGTGGTCGAGCGCGAAGGCATAGTGTCGTGGCTCGAACGCGAAGACCTGCGACCGACCCAGCGCATCCACCAACGGTGCCAGCAAATCGAGACGAGGGATCTGGCGCCCCTCGAACACAAGCCCCCCCTTGTCCACGTCCACCAGAGAAGCGTCTCCCAACGCGGTGACAAACAGTCTCTCAGGAATCAAGCGTGGAGGGAGGTCGCTCTGGTTACCTGCCTTGTCCCACGCTCGCAGACGAAGGGCCTGCCCACGGACGGGTGGCAACCGCCACCAGCGCCCTGTCGTCGCCGAAGATTCTCCAGAGGCTACCGTGGTGAAGTCATCACTGCTCAGGGCGGCCCGCTGCTCGAACGCCCACCTCGAGAGATGGGGATCCTCGGCGCGCCAGCTCGACTGAAGGAACACCACGGGAACCGAGACTTGCGTGCCTTCCAGCTGTGTCACGGCCGTGACGAACCCACGGGTGAATACCGGGGGAACCTCTGGAGGGGAGGCCCCATCTGGAACGTCGTCGCTGAAGCTCAGTCGCAACTGGGGCGGCGTCGTATCCACGATGAAGCTTAGTGAGGAGCCTTCCGCGCGAGCGGTATACACACCGTCGGCCACGTAGGTGCCCACGTCATCCCTGCCATCCCAAGCGAGGGAGTAATCACCCGCCTCGGAGTGCGTCATCGAGAGATTCCGGACCACATCTCCTTCCGATGACACAAACTCGAAGCGGGAGGTGAGCGGAGCTGTCGTGGTGTAATGCAGCATCGAGACTTCTTGCACCCCATCCCCGTTGGGAGAGATGAATTCCGGCTCACGCCAGAGATTCGCGAGCAACGGCGTACTTGCCCACGAGGCCTGCGTCTTGCGGGTCTTTATGTTGCCGGCCTTATCCCTCGCCGTCAGGACGACTTCGTAGTTCCCCGGCGCCGGCGGAGCCCACTCGGCCAGAGTACCATTCAGCACTGATTGGGTGGAGCGCCCGATGACGACGGAGCTGCCTTCGGGCATGCGCCGAATCGCCACTTCATAGGACTCGAAGTTCTTGTCCACCGCCGTCCCCTGAATCGTGAGGAACGGCATGCCACTCTTCCGGGTCGCGACAAGACGTACGCCCAGGTTATCAAGTGAGGAAACTACACGGTGTCGGTCATGCGAGACATAGCTTTGATAGGTGACCCCCAAGACACTGCCTCGTGGGGACAGGCGGACATCTTCAATCCACTGCACATTAGAAGAAGAGTCAAAGGAGACAACTGGGCGTGCCGTTCCACCTGACACGGGAACCGCCCAGATCTGCGGAGTCCCAGATGCCGACTTCCGCTCAAGATAAAGAGTGGTCCCATCACCTGCTGCTGCAAGTGGCTGCGACCAGAATAGTGGCGCGCCACCATCACCATTTCCTGGTCGAAAGAGCGTCCGGTGTTTCCCAGTGTCTCGATGGACCGCAAGAATTCCGGCATCAGAATCCGCGAATGAGATCTCTTCATTGGAAACCCATGCCAGTAGAGAATTGAGCCGAATTCCCCCGACCCCACGAGCGTCGCTAGCATAGGGACTCAATATCTTATGATTCCCTTGCTCCATCTCGACCATGACCACAACATCCGAGAGAGTAGGGTCATTGAATTTCCGATCCAACAATACAGCGAGCCGATTTCCGTCCGGCGAAAGCGCGACTTCGCTTGCTATCGATTTCGGCCCATAAGTCGAATCATCCAGAAGGATCCTTCGATTCTCTCCTGTCAGGTCAATCACTTCCACCAAACGCCGAGTCTCATCAAATGCAAATTTCGAGAGCGACTGGAAAACAACCTGACGCCCGTCGAGACTGAACTGAACTCTCTCATTACTGAAGCCCAGGGAGGCGACCATTCTTCCAGGAATTGATGTGGCCACCACCCGTTCCTCATGAGTCACCAGATCAAAAAGCCTGATATCCTTGCAGTAGGAAACTTCCGATGCGCACCCATACGCCCATGCCGTGAAGATCAGACTCAAACCATCGGGCGTGGGAAAGACATCAGATACGCCTCTCGCCACGCAGTCCCATTCAGAGGATATCCGTTGAGGCTTGCCCCCCTCCAGGGGCTGAAAGTAGAAGCTGCACCGGGTTTCCGGATTGGAGAGTCGTTGCCCGACGAAGTATGTGCCTGAATCATCAGGGGCAATCGCGAGACCTCCCGTTCGTGCATCCAAGGACGTTCCGGGCGAAGTGTAGTCAAATTTCAGCGACGTATTGACGAGGTACTCGGGTCGAGAGACAGCCTCCAAGAGACTTCGATTCGTGTCGACAACAGCGACCATCGTACCGATGTCTGTCAGGCTTCCGGAAGCAGCCTTGGCGCGGACAGCCAATTGGTAGGCTCCGTCACGCACACTCAGGCCGTTCGCGTCACGTCCATCCCACGTGGCAATTCCAATCAGCGCCGCGCCTACCTCGATTGTTCGAACGATCCCCCCGGACTCATCTCGGATCTCTACCTTGACCTCCGCGGCCTCGGCCAATCGGTAGCTTAAATTGGTTGTGTCCTTCACTCCATCCTTGTTCGGAGAGAAGAAGGGATTTGAGAGCGCGAGCGCGGCGTTCTGGACGTGAATTTTCCGGGTCGCATGATTGTTGTCGTGCCGGCTCTCCGTCACACTTCGCGAGGCGTTCACCGCTGCGGTCAGATATTGCTCCCCGGTCAACTGCGCCGTGTTCCAGGGGATCGTGACCTCCGCGCGCGCTCCCGCAGCCACCATCGTCAGCAGCTGACTTCCGATGAGGGTTCCAGTGGTTCCCGGAGCTCCCAGGTACAGGTCGAGCACCCCCCCTTGAGCGTCCTGCCCGCCAGCGTTCAAGACGGACACCGTCACAGGGGCGTCCATGCCTTCGCGAGGAAACAGGGGATTCGGCTGGATGTCAGCGTCGACAATCACCAGGTCCGCGAACGGCACGGGACTGAAGAACTGCACCACCCGGTTATCAATCTCATCCGCCTCCGGGATCTGTTCGTCCGCATCGAGTTCCACCCGCACGGCGGCCTGCTCCGAGGATTCGACGGCAAAGGGGGCCGAAACGGAATGACTTCCACCTGGAGCCACCGACGCCACTTCCACCCGCGAGAAGCGCGAATCCGCTCCGCCCACGGTTCCCAGATGGAAGTCGACAAAGAACGGCCCCGCTTGCGAAGCCCCGCTGTTGCGGACCACCACCGTGGCGGTCGCCTGCCTGCCCTGAAGCGGCCGCTGGGGGGACAATGAGAGGCCATCCAGGGGAACATCGAGGTTGGCGAGGGTCGATGGCTCAACGATGAGTCCCGCTGTGGCGACGTTATCGGCGGGATTGCCATCCACCGGAAGTTGTGGACCCGCTAGAGCGCGAACTCGCACGACGAGACTCCCCGCAAGGTTGGCTCGCCACGACACCCCTCGCTGTACTGCTCCACCCGAGGGTACGGTCATCACATGTGAGGGCAGGACCGCGATCTGCGTCCCCGTGGAAGTCTCGATGGAAATTTGAATCGTCGTGCCAGCGGCGTCGACCGTGCCCGCGTTCGCCACTCGGAATGAAATCGACGCGTCCTGTCCCTGCTGCACCTGCAAGGGGCTGACCGCCAGGTTGATCACCCCCAGGTCGAGACTCGGTGTAACAGGGACCTGGCGTACGTCTGTGTTGTTCCCCTCGTTCGCTTCCGCGAACAAATTGCGGGGGTCCACCACCAAGGACACAGCGGCTGCCGCCGAAACGTGGGTGACACTTCCCGTCAAGGTGATGGGAACCGACGACTGCCCCGCCAGTGATATCATTGTCGTCGCAATGGCTGTCCCTTGGACAACCAAAGCCACTTCCACCGAGTCCACATTCGCAATGCCGAGGTTCTTCAACGTGGCGCTCGCTGACAAGTTGACTGGCAAGCGGCCGATCACATCGGGAACAGTCGTAAGGCTCCCCACTACCACGGTCAGGTCAGGAAGCACGGGTGCCGGCGCGATGCTCAGAGGAACCGAGACACGATTGTCATCCTCACGGCTCTCGTCGACGAGTTGCGGGGCATCCGCGACCACAAAGAACTGAGAGTCCCCCGCGTGGCCTGTCGTATCGACGGTGAGAACAACCGTCCCGGTACCGCCCGCCTCGATTCCAGAGAGAATCTTCGGAGTTCCGAGGGGCAAGCCATTCGCGTCGAATGCCTGAACCTGCGCATCCTCCACCCTCGTGCCACCAAAGTTATGCACCGACACTGTCGCCAGGACGCCCTCGCCTTCCACCACCGTGGTCGCTGACAGCGTCACGTCCAACGGGGAAAGCGAGAGATTGGGCGTGCGGACCCTCCGGATGGCCTGAATGACCCAGGCTGACGTGGGGACCGACGACTCCCAGCCTCCATCATTCCCCTGACGTGCCATGAGCGTCCCGGCGAGCGCGACGGCTTCCGCGGATGGGAGCCGTGACCAGGAATGCAGTGCCAGAATCACCTGGGCAGTCGCCATGACCGAAGGATGTTCGTCTCCATAGAGCCCGCCCTGGTGACGACGGCTCTCGAAGAATGCGCCGCCTCGGCTTGCAGCGGAGTACGTGGCGGGAGACCTCGGGAGTCGCGCGAGCAAGTCCATGGCCAGAGCGGTCACCCCCACATTGCCAGGACCGCCTGTCACCAGAGGCCAGCCACCGTCGCCTCCCTGGCGGGCCAGGACGAATTCCGTCAGGGCGGAGAGCTGCGACCCCATTGTTCCCGCTTCATGCAAGGCGCGGGCTGCGAGCACGGAATCAATGACCGTGGGTGAAAAGCCAGATGCCAACCCTACGCCGTCGCCCGGCGCCCCGAGCTGCGCAATGAGGGTTGCGAGCGCGGGCTGGAGCACCTGCGGAGTTTCACGGGCCGCGATCAGCCCGAGCACCTTGCGCGAGGAATCATCGACGCCTGTCCCTATCGTGGCCGCCAGGAAGTCGCCCCCTAGTTCCAGGGACGCCGTGATACGCGGAGTCACACCACTGAGCGTCAAGGCATCGAGCGCCAGTTGGGTGTCTCTCCACCGGGTTCCGTTGCTTCCGGTCCAGGAGCCTGCGGCATCCTGCCGATCCATCAAGAAGTCGAGGCCGCGCTGGAGACTGGGCGCGGTGGTTCCCGGTGGTGAGGAGTTCTCGACGAGCTCAGTCTCGAAGACCGCGCGTCCGCGCGTCAGGAAGAAGAAGCTGTTGCTAAAGGACCGCCGCAGCCCTTCCACGAAAGCCACCTGCTGTGGCGTCGCCTGCTGTCCTGGAGGAGTCAGGACCACGAAGGCCGCGCGAAAAGCCCGCTGAGATGATTCCACCGAAGGAAGGCGCGGCCCTTCAGCCCCGACCACGTCCGAGATGGAGAGAACGCGGGCAGAGGCCTCGATGCTGGTTCCATCGGGCGGCGGTAGATCCGTGGCTACCTGGGAAACATCTTGACCAGGGCTGAGCAGCGTCAACGGCCCCACTTCTTCCGGCCCCATCAACCCCATGAGGTATAGGTCGAGGGCCGAATATCGGGCGCGCGAATGCACTGCGGCAAAGGTCCCCGAGGACGCCTGGACCCAATCACTGCCATAGAGGACGGAGGCCTCCGAATCGAGGAAGAAGCTCCAGTGGGACCCCTCTCGCCCCACGAGGTCCATTCTGTGGACTTGCGTCTCAGGATCGAGATAGGCAACGCGCCCACTCCATTGATGCAGCACTTCGTGTGCCAGGAGTGCGGACACAGACTCCACGGTGGATCCCTGCGAGTCGGGACTCAGCCCACGAAGATCGACGTATCCCTTCAGTCGCGCGAGACTTCCATACTCGGCGCCACCGTCGAACAGGGGAACGCCAATCCCCTGGACTGCATTGCGGACGAAGAGGTGACGTCCCGCGATATCCTGCCCCAGGTTGACGTCGAACGTGGGTAGCACCACCAGGAAGTCGTACGCATCCGCGTGGGTCTCGAAGAACTTTCTCGCAACCCGCGCCCGCGCGGCGGGGTCGGCCTCGCCATACGGCGAGCCATCATGCTGAAGGATGGTGATCTGGCTGGAGGCCCATGAGAGCGCCGGCAAAAGCCCCACCACCAGTACCGCCCAAAGCCGCCCCATCTGAGACAGGAACTCCACAAGCCGAGTCCGACGCATCCACCCTCTCCTGAGACCGCCCACAATGCGTTGCTCACAACCGCCCGAGCATCGTCGCCTTCATGACAGTCGGGAGCGTGGGCTTACAATTTCCAAGCCAGCGAGATCAACTCAGGCAATGCGCGTCATATCGGCATTATCCAGCTAGACCGGAATTAACGACCCGCACGCGGAGGGGAGGCTTTGTGCTTCAACCATCCGCATGGAACCGGACCGTAGATGAGGTAGCCAGCTATGGACTGTGCTTCGCAGGCGCTGGTCTCGTCTGTTGAGAGCTGAGCGCAGTGGGCCCTACTCGTAGTATCTCCTGGAGATGGCCTGGCCATAGCGACCACCAGCCGATTCAGGCCAGGACATGAGAACGCGGGGCTCAGCCCACTGCAGCACTCGCCGCGCATTCGTCCGCGGAGGCTCGTCAGCCCCTCAAACCGGATGCGCTGGCCGAATGTCAGATGGCTCGCGCCCGTCCATCGCGCGGAGTCCCTCAGACTGAAGGCCCGCCCGCAACCGGGACATCGGACGAAAGCCGGCCTCGTTACTCACCAATTCCATCGAGCAACCGCCGAGTAGCGCTGAGATTAAACAACACCCCAACATGTTTTCGGTCGGTTGGACAATGTATCCCGGGATGCACGGACGCGGCATTCGCGGCCTCAAGACGAGCTGCGACAATCAGGACTGCCCCACACTTGGGACACAGCAGCCGCTCACCAGCGCCAACTCGGGCTAGGGCACGACGGATATCACCATCGAAGACCTGGTCACTCATGCCGATCTCCCGGAAGCAAACCAGGTGAATTCCCCTGTGGATGGTGAGGGTAGTTCTCAGTAACCCCGTCAGCGCTCGTGTTCTCCTTCGCCACGAAACTCACGCACCAACTCCCGCAGCCACGAGCCCCACCGCGTCTCATCCGCCAGCGAAGCCAACGTCGCACGCTCCTGCCCGGCCAGATTCCACGACACTGGGCACAGTGAATACGTCTGGGGTTGAGCCGCACCCATCAACAACCGCAGCACCGACATCCGTCGCTCCGCGGCCCCATACGTCTTCAGCTCGAAGTCCCCAGGCGCGACTTTCGCCAGGGACAACGCGTACCGGCACGCCTCCTCGAACCCACCAATCTTGTCCACCAGGCCCGCGTCCTTCGCGCGCAGGCCCGAGTACACCCGGCCCTCCGCCAGCGCGTGGATCTCTTCCTTCGTCCGCCCCCGCGCCTTCGCCACGTGCCCCAGGAAGGACTGGTACATCTCCTCGATGTCCGCCTCGAGCGCCGCCCGCTCTCCATCCGTGAAGCTCCGGGAGAACGACAACAACCCCGCGTTCGCTCCCCGCGTAATCAAAGTCTTGTGGATGCCCAGCAGGTTCATCAGCCCGGACGTGTCGAACTTGCCCGCGAACACGCCAATGGACCCCACCACCGCGTGCGGGGCACTCCACAGCTCCTTCGCCCCCAGCGCCACCATGTAGCCCGCACTGGCGCACACCCGGTCCATGTATGCGATCACCGGCTTCTTGCGCGCCACCCGCTGGACCGCCTCCAGAATCTGCTCGGAAGCAATCGCCGCCCCACCCGGGCTGTTCACATACAGCAGCACCGCCTTCGAC
>NZ_JABUMQ010000174.1:0-22902 GCF_013336645.1 Myxococcus sp. CA039A
GGCCACGCTGGCCCTGCTGGTGTCGCCGATGAGCTGGGCGCTGGGCTCCGTGCTCGGACGCCGCATGCCGATGCCCCAGGGGATGATGGCGCCCGCGGCGCAGATGCTGTGCGGTGGCGCGCTGATGCTGACCTTCGGGCTCCTGCGTGGCGAGCACCTGACGGCCATGCCGGATGCGCGCGCGCTCGCGGCCTTCGCGTACCTGGTCACCTTCGGCTCGCTGGTAGGCTACACCGTTTACGGCTACCTGATGCGGCACACGAGCCCCTCGGTGGCCACCAGCTACGCGTACGTCAATCCGGTGGTGGCGGTGCTCCTGGGCGTCGTGTTCGCGGGCGAGTCGATGAGCCCCCTGTCGTGGGTCGCCATGGCCGCGATTCTGGGCGCCGTCGTGCTGCTGACCCGCAAGCGCTGAGCACCTCGCGCGGACGCATCACCAGAATGTCTGGCGTCAGCGAAGACCACTCGCGGAAGACCACTCGCGGACCCTGCGTGCTCGGAGGTCCGCACGTCGCGTGACACCCCGGACGAGAAGGGGCAGACGGCGCTTGACGCTGGTGCCCTCCCTCGCTGTTTAACGGGGGAATGGAATCCATCCGCGCGCTCTGTCTCGCATGGCTGCTGGTGGGTGGCCTCGCCGCCGCCGCGCCCGTCGTCCAGGTGCCCGAGGGTGGCGCCGGCGTGCCGGTGGTCTCGAAGGGTGTCGTCTGTGGTCCGTTGCGAGCAGGCTGGACGCTGGCGTCGGACAGTCGGACCCTGCGGCCTCCGCAGCGGGTGGAGCAGGACGACGCGCGCATCCAGGAGTTGAAGGTGGCGTCGTCGGTGGGGCAGTGCGAGACGACCGAGGAGCGCGTCACCGTCATCGCCACCGGCCCCTTTCCGCGCGTGGACGCGGCGGCGACGAACTTCTTTCCGGACGAGGGCCGCGTGGAGCTGCGCGGCGCGGGGCTGGACCATGTGGGCATCTCCTGGAGTGGGACGCCCCGGGGTGAGTCCCAGCCCCAGCTCATCGAGGGACAGGACCGGTGCCTGGCGCCCTCGACGGAGCGGGGGCCGGCGAGCTGCACGGTGCCCGTGGCGCGCGGGCTGCCCACGGACGCAGCGCTCTACTGGACACCGCCTCATGGTCGGCATGGACCGGATGTCACGACGTATGACGCGTCTGGCAACGTGGTGGACCCGGAGACGTTCCGGCTTCGCCCCGGGCGCGTGGTGCTGACCCAGCCGCTCATCCAGTCGGGTGGCGTGGATGTGTCGCGAGGGCCGGGCTCGGTGGCGCTGAGCCACTCGGAGGCACTGGCGTCGGTGGACTGCGGGCCGGTGCGCTGCGAGGTGAACGAGGGCACGGTGTCGCTGCGCAACGTGCCGGGCGTGGACGTGAGCGTGACGCTGCGCCTGCGCCTGGCGCCGCGCATCTACTTCGCGCGCGGCGAGGTGCTGGAGCAGGTGCTGCTGGAGACGCTCCCCGTGCTGGCGTGTCCGCTCACGGCCGTGGAGGGCACGGTGCTGCGCGACGCGGAGAACGCGGCGATGGTGGTGCGGCTGGACACGTCATGCCAGCACGACCCGCGCAAGCTGTTGTGGTCGATGAACGACCAGCGGGCGAGGGTGGAGCGCGTGGTGAAGGCGCAGGACGGCGTCTATGTGTTGCTGCGCACGGGAGGCACGTCCGAGCAGCAGGTGACGGTCATCGCGCAGACCTCGCGGGTGGAGGGCTCGGTGGTGGCGTCGGATACGACGAAGACGCAGCCGCTGCCCGTGCCGCGCGCGTCGCTGGAGCTGTCGGACCAGGGGGCCATCGACTTCATCCCCATCAACCGACCTGCGGAGCTCATCGTGGCCTCGAGCGGAGAGCAGGGGCGCTTCGTTCCGCGCCCTGTGGCCGGGGCCTACAGCATCATCTCGCGGGACGGGACGACCTATGTGCAGGGCGAGCCCACCGCGGGCGGCTTCGTGTCGCTGCGCTTCGGCTATCAGGTGTCCACGCTGCCGGGGGAGCTGGCGACGGCGGACCTGTTCGTCGTCAACGAGCGGGTGCAGCGCTCGGTGCGCGAGGCCAGCGTGCCCATCCGCATCGAGAGCGTGGTGGAGCTGGTGTGCGCGGACAAGGAGGGCAAGGACCAGGTGCTGGAGCCCAGCCGTCCGCACCGAATCAACTACGAGATGCGCAACTCATGTCGGGTCATCATCCACCGGGAGCGGCTCAAGCCCGAGCAGGGCACACAGGAAATCGTGCTGCGCATCGACGTCACCAAGGCGGACGGCTCGGCCCGAGGGGAGAGCCACGTGGAGCAGCGGATGTTGCTGCGGCCGCAGGGCGAGGCCCGGACCATTCCCGTGCCGGGGCAGCTGGCGCAGTTCGACCGGATTCTCGTCCAGGTGTCGCTGGTGGCGGACGAGTCGCGGTACGCGCTGAGCACGTCGGACCGCTCGGGGCTGCCGTCGGCGCAATGGACGGCCATCGTCAGGGGAGGGCGCTTCCGGCTGTACACGACGGCGACGATTCCGGCGGGCCTCTACCGGGCGACGGAGCCCAGCGGGCAGCTCATCCTCAACTTCGGCGTGGTGTCGCGACTGGCGCTCTTGAACAACGAGGGACAGGAGCGGCTCCTGGGCATCGAGATGGGGCTGATGGGCATGGGGTTGATTCCCCAGTCCGGCGACATCGAGTTCCCCCCGACGCTGGCGGTGGTGCTGGGGCTCAGCTTGCGCGTGCCCATTGGACCGGGAGCGGCGGTGGGGGCACAGGCGTGGGTGGCGCGCGAGTTCCGGGACGACATCACCCGCCGCTCCGACGGCTCCGTCGTCCCCTCCAGCCGCTGGTCCTTCATCTTCGGGCCCAGCATCTCCGTGGGCAACGTGGGCTTCAATCTCTGACGCCGCGCTCGCGCGCCGGCGCCCTGTCAGCTCGCGGTGCGCGTGCCGTGCTCGTGATGCACGCCGACTCCGGGGGACTCCGTCTCACGGGGCAGCCAGACGTTGAACGTGGACCCCTGGCCCGGCACGCCCTGGGACTCCACCCAGATGCGTCCGCCGTGCTGTTCGACGATGCCCTGGCTGATGGTGAGCCCCAACCCCAGGCCGCCGTACTTGCTGCCGTGCGCGCGCCCGAAGCGCTCGAAGATGAGCGCCTGCTTGTCCTTGGGAATCCCCACGCCGCTGTCCTTCACGGACAGGTGCACCCCTTCCTTCCCCTCGCGCACCAGCCGCACCAGCACCGCCCCACCCTCCGGTGAGTAGCGGATGGCGTTGGACAAGAGGTTCGTCAGCACCTGGTCCAACCGACCCCGGTCCCACGTCCCCTCCAGGTGCTCCGGCGCCTCCACCTGGATTTCATGCCCCTGCGACAACACCGCCATGCGGTCCCGCGTCTCCTGCACCAGCTGGCCCAGGTCGAACTTCTCCAGCTCCAGCGACAGCCGCCCCGCCTGCAGCCGACTGATGTCCAGCAGGTCCTCCACCAGCTTCGCCATCCGGTCGATTTGCCGGTTGATGATTTTCAGCGACTTGCCCGGCCCCGCTTCCGTCTCGCCGCCCAGCTTCAAGAGCGCCAGATGCGCGTGCCCCTTGGCCGCCGCCAGCGGCGTGCGCAGCTCGTGGCTCGCCGCCGCGAGGAACGCGTCCTTCGCCTCGCTCGCCAGCCGCAGCGCGGTCTCCGCGCGCTGACGCTCGGTGATATCGCGCGCCACGGAGATGAACCGCCCCCCGGGCCCCTCCGCCGCGGACACGAACTGGAGCACCACCTCCACCGGCACCTCGGTGCCATCCCTGCGCCGGTGCGTCGTCGAGTACGTCTGGCTGGGCAACGTCCCACTCACCAACGGCGCCAGCAGCTTGCGGAACCCCGCCTCGTCGAAGGCGCTCTCCACCTCCAGCACCGACAACCCCACCAGCTCGTCCGTGCTGCTCGACAGCTGCTTGGCCGCGCCCGCGTTGGCGTACGTGAGCGTCAGCGAGTCCGGCGAGAACATCAGGACGCAGTCCAACGTCGCGTCCAGCGTCATCTTGAAGCGCCCCAGCGCCTCCTCCGCCCGCCGCTTGTCGTCGATGTCCGTGGCTACGGCAATCCAGCCCACCACGTGCCCGGACTCGTCCCGCTCCGGCACCGCGCGCGCCAGGTGCCAGCGATACACCCCGTCGAAACGCCGCAGCCGGAACTCACGCTCCACCCGCTGGCTGGAGCGGATGGCCGTCTCCCACGCCGAGCGCATCTCCTCCCGGTCCACCGGGTGCACGAACTCCAGGAACGTGCCCAACGACAGCGGATGCTCCTCGTGGATGCCCGTGTAGTCGCGCCCCGCCCGGTTGGCGTAGGTGAACGAGCCGTCCGCCCGCGCCGCCCACATCACCTCCGGCAAGGACTCCGTGAGCCGCCGGTAGCGCAGCTCGCTCTGCCGCTCCACCGCCTCGCGCTCGCGCTGGCGCAACATCGCCGCCTGCCGCTGGATTTGTTGTTCCTTGAGGAACAAATCCACGAAGACGCTGACCTTCGAGCGGAGGATTTCCGGGTCGAAGGGCTTGAGCAGGTAGTCCACCGCGCCGTGCGCATAACCCTTGAAGATGTGGGCCGCGTCGCGGCTGAGCGCGGTGAGGAAAATGATGGGAATGGTGCGCGTGCGCTCCCGCTGCTTGATGAGCGTGGCCGTCTGGAAGCCGTCCAGGCCCGGCATCTGCACGTCCATCAGGATGACGGCGAAGTCGCGCTGAAGCAGGAACTTGAGCGCCTCCTCGCCACTGGTCGCTTTGACAAGCTCCTGCCCCAACGGCTCGAGGATGGCCTCCAGCGCCAGCAGGTTGGACGGGTGGTCGTCCACCATCAGGATGCTCGCCCGGGGACGGCTTGCGCCGTCCTGGGGGCGTTCGGCGGAGATGTGTTCGCTAGGCGTCATTGAAATAGGAGCAAGGTATGCCCCACCGTTCACTGGCGGGACAGGCTAGGCGCGCCCCCCGCCGTCCCCAAGCCCGGCGGTGACGAGTCGTGCGCTAGCCATCATTCGACCTCTCAAGCCGACACCCAGAGACGGATGAGTTCCAAAAGCTTGTCCGTATCCACCGGCTTGGGCAGGTAGTCACTGGCCCCCGCGGCCATGCACTTCTCCCGGTCGTCCTTCAGGGCCTTCGCGGTGACGGCGATGATGGGCAGGCTGGCGTACTTCACGTCCTTGCGGATGGCCCGCATGGTCTCGTACCCGTCCATCTCCGGCATCATCACGTCCATCAGCACGATATCCACGTCGCGGTGCTGCTCGAGCGTCTCGATGGCCGCCCGCCCGTTCTCGGCGAAGACCACCTGCATGCCGTGGTTCTCCAGCACGCTGGTGAGGGCGAAGATGTTGCGCATGTCGTCATCGACGACGAGCACCTTCTTGCCCACCACCTCCGACTCCTGCTCGCTGCGCTGCGCCAGGGCCGCCCGCGCGCGGGGAGGCAGGTTCTGGTCCAGTCGGTGCAGGAACAGCGCCGTGTCACTGAGCAACTGTTCGGGACTCTTCGTTCCGCTCTTGAGGATGACGCTGCCGGTGTAGCGGCGCAGGCGCGTGTCGTCCTTCGGCGTCAGCTCCTTGCCCGTGTAGATGACGATGGGCAAGTCCCTGAAGCGCTGCTGCGTCTTCACCTCCTCCACCAGCTTGATGCCGTCCATGTCCGGCAGGAGCAGGTCGATGACGAGGCAGTCGTACTCGCCCTCCTCCAGCTTCTGGAGGACCTCCTGGCCGGTGGCCACCGCCGTGACGGCGACGTCGCCGCCCTCGGCGAGCAGGCTGACCAGGCTGTTGCGCTGGACGTCGTCGTCCTCCACGAGGAGCAGGCGCCGTTCCGTGCGCTCCAGGAACTTCGCCAGCTGGTTGAACACCCGCTCCAGGCCCTCCTTGCTGACGGGCTTGGTGAGGTAGCCGAACGCGCCCTGGGCGTTGCCCAGGTGCTTGTCCATGACGCTGATGATGTGCACCGGGATGTGGCGCGTGCGCGGGTTGCGCTTGAGCCTGTCGAGCACGCTCCAGCCGTCGACGACGGGCAGCTGGATGTCGAGCGTCACCGCGTGCGGCTGGAACTCGTTGGCCATGGACAGGCCGGTGTCACCCCGCGTGGCGACCAGGGCCTTGAAGCCCTTCTCTCGCGCCAGTTGCACCATGATGCGGGCGAACTTCAGGTCGTCCTCGATGATGAGCAGGACGCGGTCACCCTCGCGGATGTGGTCCCGGTCGTCCTCCACCGCGAGCGGCGGAAGCAGCGAGTCCACCTGAGGAGGCGGCAGCGCCGCGTCCAGCACATGGGCGTTCTCCGCGGCGGTCGGCGGCACCGGCGCGGGCGTCGGGAACAGGGGCTCCGACGAGACGTGGGACATGCGAGACAGCGGCTCGAGCGGCGAGGGCATGACCGGCATGACCGGCATGCCGTCGTCCTCGGGGCCCACGTACTCGGGCGGCAGATACAGCGTGAAGGTGCTGCCCTTGCGCGGCTCGCTGTGGACGTGGATTTCGCCGCCCAGCAGCTTGGCGATTTCGCGGCTGATGGACAGGCCCAGGCCGGTGCCGCCGTACTTGCGCGCGGTGGAGCCGTCCGCCTGCTGGAACGCCTCGAAGATGAGGCGCTGCTTGTCCTTGGCGATGCCGATGCCCGTGTCCGTCACCGAGAAGGCGAGCACGAAGCGCGAGCGCTTGAGCACCTCGTGGTCCAGGCGCGTGCCCGGCTCGGCCAGCTTCACCGTCATCTTCACGCTGCCTTCGTCCGTGAACTTGAAGGCGTTGGAGAGCAGGTTCTTGAGCACCTGCTGCAGCCGCTGCGGGTCGGTGCGGATGTGGCGGGGGGCGCCCTGCGCCACCTCCACCGTGAAGGCCAGGTTCTTCTGGTCCGCGACGGGGCGGAAGCTCCGGTCGATGAACTGGTTCAACTCCGACAGGACGATGTCCCGCGGCTCCACCTGCATCTTCCCGGCCTCCACCTTGGACAGGTCGAGGATTTCGTTGATGAGGCTGAGCAAATCACCACCGGACGCGTAGATGGTGTTCGCGTACTCCACCTGCTTGGTGCTGAGGTTGCCGTCCTTGTTGTCGGACAGCAGCTTGGCCAGGATGAGCAGGCTGTTGAGCGGCGTGCGCAGCTCGTGGCTCATGTTGGCCAGGAACTCGCTCTTGTACTTGGAGATGACGGTGAGCTGCTCGGCCTTCTCCTCCAGGCTGACGCGCGCGCGTTCGACTTCGTTGTTCTTCTCCTCGACGCGGCGGTTCTGCTCCTCGAGCAGCTTCGCCTTGTCCTCCAGCTCGCTGTTGCTGCGCTTGAGCGCGTCCTGCTGCTGCGTCAATTCGCGCGACTGGCTCTGCAGCTCCTGGGTCAGTCCCTGCGACTGCTGCAGGAGCTGCTCGGTGCGCATGTTCGCCATGATCATGTTCAGGACCACGCCGATGCTCTCGGTGAGCTGGTCCAGGAAGATTTGATGGATGGCGCTGAAGGTGTGGAACGAGGCCAGCTCGATGACGGCCTTGACCTCACCTTCGAACAGCACGGGCAGTACGATGATGTTGAGGGGCGCGGACTCGCCCAGGCCGGAGGAGATGGTGATGTAGTCCGGCGGCACGTGGGTGAGCAGAATCGTCTTCCGCTCCAGGGCCGTCTGCCCGACGAGTCCCTCGCCCAGCCGGAACCGGTTGGCGATGTGCTTGCGCTCCCGGTACGCGTAGGTGCTCGTCAGCTTGAGCACCGGCGTGCCGGAGTCGGTGTCCATCAGGAAGAAGGCGCCGTGGTGAGCGGAGACCAGCGGCGTCAGCTCGCTCATGATGAGGCGGCTGACGGCGTCCAGGCTCTTCTGGCCCTGCATCATCCCGCTGAACTTCGCCAGGTTCGTCTTGAGCCAGTCCTGCTCCTGGTTCTTCTGCGTGGTCTCACGCAGGTTGACGATCATCTGGTTGATGTTGTCCTTCAGCGCGGCGACCTCGCCCTCGGCGACGACGGTGATGCTCCGGGTGAGGTCACCCTTCGTCACCGCGGTGGCCACGTCCGAGATGGCGCGCAGCTGGCTCGTCAGCGTGCCGGCGAGCTGGTTCACGTTGTCGGTGAGCTGCCGCCACGTGCCGCGCGCACCGGGCACGCGAGCCTGACCGCCCAGCTTTCCTTCGATACCGACTTCGCGGGCCACCGTGGACACCTGCTCGGCGAACGTGCCCAGCGTGTCCGTCATGTTGTTGATGGTGTCCGCGAGCGCGGCCACTTCGCCCTTCGCGTCGACGATGAGCTTCTGGGTGAGGTCACCGTTGGCGACCGCCGTCACCACGCGCACGATGCCGCGCACCTGCGTGGTGAGGTTGGACGCCATGAAGTTCACGTTGTCCGTGAGGTCCTTCCACGTGCCGGCCACACCGGGCACGCGGGCCTGTCCACCCAGCTTCCCCTCGACACCGACTTCGCGGGCCACCGTGGACACCTGCTCGGCGAACGTGCCCAGCGTGTCCGTCATGTTGTTGATGGTCTCCGCGAGGGCCGCCACCTCGCCCTTCGCTTCGACGACCAGCTTCTGCTTGAGGTCGCCGTTGGCGACGGCCGTCACGACCTTGACGATGCCGCGCACCTGCGTGGTCAGGTTGCGGGCCATGAAGTTCACGTTGTCCGTGAGGTCCTTCCAGACGCCGGACACCCCGCGCACTTCCGCCTGCCCACCCAGCTTGCCTTCCGTGCCGACCTCGCGCGCGACGCGCGTCACTTCCGAGGCGAACGAGTTGAGCTGGTCCACCATGATGTTGATGGTGTCCTTCAGCTCCAGAATCTCGCCCTTCGCGTCGACGGTGATTTTCTTGGAGAGGTCACCGTTGGCGACCGCCGTCGTCACCAGCGCGATGTTTCGCACCTGCGCGGTGAGGTTGGAGGCCATGCTGTTCACGTTGTCGGTGAGGTCCTTCCACGTGCCGGCGACCCCCGGCACCGCGGCCTGACCGCCCAGCTTGCCGTCCGTACCGACTTCCTTCGCGACGCGAGTCACCTCGGCGGCGAACGCGCGGAGCTGGTCCACCATCGTGTTGATGGTGCTCTTGAGCTCCAGGATTTCGCCCCGGGCCTCGACGGAGATTTTCTGCGACAGGTCGCCGTTGGCGACCGCCGTCGTGACCTTGGCGATGTTGCGCACCTGGTCCGTGAGGTTGCCGGCGAGGACGTTCACGTTGTCGGTGAGGTCCTTCCACACGCCCGCGACTCCGGGCACCGCGGCCTGCCCTCCCAGCTTGCCCTCCGTGCCGACTTCCTTCGCGACACGCGTCACTTCCGACGCGAAGCCTCGGAGCTGGTCCACCATCGTGTTGATGGTGTTCTTCAGCTCCAGCACCTCGCCCTTCACGGAGACGGTGATTTTCTGCGACAGGTCACCGTTGGCGACGGCCGTTGTCACCTTGGCGATGTTTCGCACCTGGTCCGTGAGGTTTCCGGCGAGGACGTTCACGTTGTCGGTGAGGTCCTTCCAGACGCCGGACACGCCCTTCACGTCGGCCTGACCGCCCAGCCGGCCCTCGGTGCCGACTTCCTTCGCGACGCGAGTCACCTCGGCGGCGAACGCGCGGAGCTGGTCCACCATCGTGTTGATGGTGCTCTTGAGCTCCAGCACCTCGCCCTTGGCGTCGACCGTGATTTTCTTCGACAGGTCGCCATTCGCGACGGCCGTCGTCACCTCGGCGATGTTTCGCACCTGGGCCGTGAGGTTGTTGGCCAGCAGGTTCACGTTGTTGGTGAGGTCCTTCCACGTGCCCGCGACGCCCGGCACCTCCGCCTGGGCGCCCAGCTTGCCCTCGACGCCCACCGTGCGGGCGACGTCCGTCACCTGCTGGGCGAAGATGGACAGGGTCTGCGTCATCGCGTTGATGGTCTCCGCGAGGGCGGCGATTTCGCCCTTCGCGTCCATGATGAGCTTCTGGGTGAGGTCACCGTTGGCGACCGCCGTCACCACGCGCACGATGCCGCGAACCTGGCTGGTGAGGTTGGAGGCCATGAAGTTCACGTTGTCCGTGAGGTCCTTCCAGACGCCGGACACCCCGCGCACTTCCGCCTGACCACCCAGCTTCCCCTCGGTGCCGACCTCCTTCGCGACGCGCGTCACTTCCGACGCGAAGCCTCGGAGCTGGTCCACCATCGTGTTGATGGTGCTCTTGAGCTCCAGCACCTCGCCCTTGGCGTCGACCGTGATTTTCTTCGACAGGTCACCATTGGCGACCGCCGTGGTGACTTCGGCGATGTTGCGGACCTGGTCGGTGAGGTTGTTCGCGAGCAGGTTCACGTTGTTGGTGAGGTCCTTCCACGTGCCCGCGACGCCCGGCACCACGGCCTGGGCGCCCAGCTTGCCTTCCACGCCCACCGTGCGAGCGACGTCCGTCACCTGCTGCGCGAAGATGGAGAGCGTCTGCGTCATCGCGTTGATGGTGTCGGCCAGCTCGGCGACCTCGCCCTTGGCCTCCATCTTCAGCCGCTGCGTCAAGTCCCCGTTGGCGACCGCCGTCACCACCTTGGCGATGCCACGCACCTGGGTGGTGAGGTTGACGGCCATCACGTTCACGTTGTCCGTGAGGTCCTTCCACGTACCGGAGACGCCCTTCACCTCGGCCTGTCCGCCCAGCTTGCCGTGCGTGCCGACCTCGCGCGCGACGCGCGTCACTTCCGAGGCGAACGAGTTGAGCTGATCCACCATGGTGTTGATGGTGTTCTTCAGCTCCAGAATCTCGCCGCGAGCATCGACCGTGATTTTCTTCGACAGGTCGCCATTGGCCACCGACGTCGTCACCAGGGCGATGTTGCGCACCTGGGTGGTGAGGTTGGAGGCCATGCTGTTGACGTTGTCGGTGAGGTCCTTCCACACGCCAGCGACGCCCTTCACATCGGCCTGACCGCCCAGCTTGCCGTCGGTGCCCACCTCGCGCGCGACGCGCGTCACTTCGGAGGCGAACGCGCGGAGCTGGTCCACCATCGTGTTGATGGTGTCCTTCAGCTCCATCACCTCGCCCTTCACGTCCACCGTGATTTTCTTGGACAGGTCGCCCTTGGCGACGGCCGTCGTCACGTCGGCGATGTTGCGCACCTGGGCCGTGAGGTTGTTGGCCATCAGGTTGACGTTGTCGGTGAGGTCCTTCCACGTGCCG
The DNA here is from genome assembly GCF_013336645.1 of Myxococcus sp. CA039A. Lineage (NCBI taxonomy): Bacteria > Pseudomonadati > Myxococcota > Myxococcia > Myxococcales > Myxococcaceae > Myxococcus > Myxococcus sp. CA039A. Next base: position 11,106 of record NZ_JABUMQ010000174.1, read on the forward strand.
GCGGCGCCGGGCACCTGGGCCTGGGCGCCCAGCTTGCCCTCGACACCCACCGTGCGCGCCACGCTCGTCACCTGCTGGGCGAAGACGTTGAGCGTGTCCGTCATGTTGTTGAGCGTCGCGCCCAGCGCGGCGATTTCGCCCTGCGACGGCACCATCAGCTTCTGGGTGAGGTCACCGTTCGCGACGGCCGTCACCACCTTCACGATGCCGCGCACCTGCGTCGTGAGGTTGGACGCCATGAAGTTCACGTTGTCCGTGAGGTCCTTCCACGTGCCGGACACACCGGGCACCGCGGCCTGACCGCCCAGCTTTCCTTCCGTGCCCACTTCACGCGCCACGCGCGTCACTTCGGAGGCGAAGCCGTTGAGCTGGTCCACCATCGTGTTGATGGTGCTCTTCAGCTCCAGCACCTCGCCGCGCGCGTCCACCGTGATTTTCTTGGACAGGTCGCCGTTGGCGACGGCGGTGGACACCTCGGCGATGTTTCGCACCTGGGCCGTGAGGTTGTTGGCCATCAGGTTCACGTTGTCCGTGAGGTCCTTCCACACGCCGGACACGCCCTTCACCTCGGCCTGTCCGCCCAGCTTGCCGTCGCTGCCGACCTCGCGCGCGACGCGCGTCACCTCGGCGGCGAACGAGTTGAGCTGATCCACCATCGCGTTCACGGTGGTGCCGATGCGCAGGAACTCGCCCTTCACCGGCTGGCCGTCGATTTCGAGGGCCATCTTCTGCGTCAGGTCGCCTTCGGCCACCGCCACCAGCACGCGAGCGACTTCCGTCGTCGGCTGCACCAGGTCGCCGATGAGCGCGTTGATGGAGTTGATGCTCGTGGCCCAGTCGCCGCGCGCGTCGCCCAGCGACACACGCTCGCCCATGCGGCCCTCGCGGCCCACCACGCGGGAGACGCGCACCATCTCGTGCGTCATGGCCGAGTTGAGCGTCACCACCGCGTTGAAGGCGCGGGAGATGTCATCCATCACCGGGAGGGTGGAGAAGTCCGGCAGGCGCACGGAGAAGTCTCCGCCCTGCACGGCCCGCAGCGCGGCCAGCAGCGTCCGCATCGGGTCATCCCCTCGGATGCGCGCACCACCGCCGGGCGTCCTGGCGCCGCCGCCACGACTCCGCGCACCCTCGTCCGCCTGCCTGCCTGCCCCATGAGCGGGCTTCGAGTCACTCGCACGGGTGCGGGTGCGCTCGGCTTCCACGCGGTGGGCCGCGAGGGTGTCGCTGGCGGTCTGCGGGCTGGAAGCCACATCGCTCCGAGGCTGCTTGCGCGTCGAGGCGCGCTTCTTGCCATTGCTGGAGCTGGGAACCTTGGTGTCGTCCACGAGGAGAACCCTTCTGATCGGGATGAACGCCGTGAGCTGTGTTTCACGACGGACGGCCGGGCCGCGAATCTCCTGTGAGTTCGCGGGCTTGTCGATTCAAAGCCCGCCCTGACAGGACGATTTGTCGCCTACTGGACTTCCACTCCGAACTTCCGGACGGCCCGTGTGGAAACCACGGGACCCGGAGCCTTTGTGCAACATGTCAGGGCGGCGGCGCCGTGCAGGGAAAACCGTCGCAGCCCTGGACATAGAGCGGCCGACCGGAGAGCCGGCGAGCAGGGGCCAGACTCCGGTATTCCGGTGCTTTCTCACGCATTCCGGTGCGCACATCGACCGAGAACGACGGTGCCCCGGACGGTGTGCAGCCGATCAACAGCCGGTCCGGTTCATCCAGCCACCACACGGTCTCCACCGCGCAGGGGAGGTCCAGTTCAACGGGGGTGAGGGTGCGGGTGTCGAAGACGCGCAGCAGTCCTTCGGAGAGCACGGCGGCCAGCACGCCGCCCGAGCCCACGGAGAGTCGGCCCGTGGTTCCGGGAACGAGCGTTTGCGCGAGCACCGTGCCCCCAGGCGCCACGGAGACGAGCTGTCCGGAGGCATCCAGGGCCAGCATGCCGTGGGAGTGACCGGCCAGGGCCATGGGCTCGAAGTCGCCCATGGGGCGCAGGGTGGCGCCGTCCTCGCGCAGCAAGCGGCCCGCGGCGGAGAGCCACAGCCGGTTGTCTCCGTCGAAGGCGAGGGCGAGGGTGCCGGTGAGTTCCCTGCGCGTGGCGGCGTCACCGGGGCCGCAGACGGCGACGGCGTGGGGGCCGTAGACAGCGGCGCGCGTGGCGTCCGGGGAGACGGCCCAGCCCAGCCGGGCTTCGGGGTGGGCCTTGGAGAGACAGTGGTTGAGGGCGCCGAAGTTCGGGTCCGTCGTCGGGGAGGAGACGAGGTAGGGCAGGCTGGTGGTGGCGACGTAGAGGAGGAGGCCCAGCGAGACGGCGGTGGCGAGGGTGAGCGGCCAGGGCCGGAGGCTGCGAGCGCGCGTATTCCTCGCGGACGCGCGTGCGCCCTTCCTTCCCGTGGTCACCGCGCTCTCGCGTCCACTCAAGGTTGAGACCTCGTGACAGTGCTGCCCCGGCCCTCGACCTCACACGAATAGCGCCCGACCCGCTTCCGAGCCACCCACCCCGAGGCTGGCTCCAGCACAGCACGGAATCATCACGGGTGCCTGCCTGCTTCGTGCGGAAACCATGACGAACGACGCTCGAGCCCCATGGAAGGTTCTGGGAGATGCGGAACCTGACCGTGTTTCACGTCGTCGTCGGAGTCCTCGTGGGGATGAGCCAGGCACCCACTGCCAGGGCGGAGCCCACGAGCAGCATCTTGGGCACGGTGATTGACGCCCAGAGCCGACAGCCCGTCGGGGATGTCGTCGTGACTGCTTCCGCGTCCGAGCCCCAGGGCGAGTTCACTGTCGTCACGGAAATGGACGGCACCTACCGGTTCGAGCTCCTTCCACCGGGCGTGTACGAACTGCGCTTCGAGAGGGAAGGATTTCTACCGTTGAGGAGGGACTCGGTCCCCGTGCGAGAAGCGCGTGCCTTGCGCATCAGTGCCAGCCTCCTTCCCGAGTCCTTTCGAGAGTTGTTTGAGCCGACTCGCGGCGAGTTCCCCCCCGTGGACACCGAGAGCACGGGTGTCTCCGAGTCCCTCGACCATCTCGACACCGACTTTCTTCCCATCGCACGACCCATCCCGGGCAGCGCGATGCGCTCGGTCGACAGGCTTCAGTCCTTGCGCTCGGAAGCAGTCGACACGGACCAGGGGCTCACACTCCTCGGAACGAGCCCCTCGGAGAACGGATATGTGCTGGACGGCCTCTCCACCCAGGACGGTGTGTTCGGACGCAATGCCGTACCCCTAAGCCTGGAGCTTCTTCAGTACGACTGGGGTGAGCTGCTGTTCCGTGGGCGCATTCCCCAATACGGACGAGCCACGGGAGTCATCATCGATGCGGGGGAGAACAAATCCGGTGGCAATGAGTTCAACGGGTCCGTCTTCGCCCATTGGGCCACCGGCTTGCTCCAGGGGCGTCGGCCGCTCCAGGACAGTCCCCATGAAGTGATTGAGAACATGGGAGAGCTGGGCGCGGTCCTCTCCGGCTCCATCCTGAAGGACCAGCTCTGGTTCTCCCTGGGGCTGATTCCCTCGGTTCAGCGAGTAGAGAGCACACGCTCGCGGTCAGCCGTCCCCGAAGAGGACTCCCTCACCATTCAATCCGACCAACGAGAGGTCCAGGCCTTGGGTCGCCTGACCTACCTGTTCAACGCGGACCACAACACGACGCTGACGTTCATCACGATGCCCGCCACCCAGCGATTGCATGAGGGGACGGCTGCTTTCGCACCACGCACGCTGGAGCGAGACACCCTGCTGCTCGGACTCGGGCACCGCGGGGGACTGTTGGACAAGGCGGTGTTGCTCGATATCGATGCGCGCTGGCTTCGACAACACTTCTCCCAGCGCCCTGCTCTCTCGGGGGACACGGGGACGGAGACAGAAGGACTCGCCTGCGGCTCCGCGCTGTTGGCGCTCTACACCCGGTGCGGAGACGAAGAGCACGAGACGAATCAATTCCAGGTCCAGGGACGGGCCCACTATCGGAACTATGGAGCCCTGGGAATCCCCAAGCTGCAGCACACCCTGAAGGTGGGGCTCGACGCGGAGTGGCTGGTCCACGACGCGGTGCAGAGAGTCCCCAGCGCGCAACGCCGGTCTCCCCGTGGCCTCCAGTCAGCGCCTTCGAGCATCGCGACCCGGACACATCGCGACGTGGTGGGGGGCTTCGTCCAGGACTCCTGGATGTACTCCTACCTTCTGACCCTCAACGTCGGGCTTCGTTACGACATGCAGCGGCTCGTGCCCTCACACGGGGAGACACGTGCTGAAAGCCACATGCTCTCGCCTCAATTGGGCGTGGTCGTGGACCCCTTCGAGCGTGGCGAGATGCGCCTCTTCGCTCACTACGGCAAGTATCGCGGGCGCGTGTTGCTCGGACTGCTGCTTCCTGATGCATCGGGTGAGCAGGTTCGCGGGGTGGAGGTGGATCCCCACCTTTCACCTGCCTCGACCAGCGAGGTCACACTCGGCACCGACGTGGCGGTGCTGGGCGAAACAGTCATGAGCGTGACCTATGTCCGCAGGGAGCTGGATACGGGACTGGGACTCGTGAGCAACCCGGGAGGCGATGCATGGCGGCTCGTCAATCCCGGGAAGGGGTTGGGCTCCGGCCTGCCCAAGCAGGAGCAGACTCATGACGCGGTAACGTTGGAGCTGGCACGAACGGCCGCTTACGACTGGATGGGGCAGGCCAGCTACACGTGGTCGCGCTTCAGCGGCAGTCGTGAGGACTCGCTGAACCACATGCTGCGAGGAACGTCCGCCGTGGCACGGCGCACCCATGTCCTCAAAGCCTTCGGGGGAAGACGACAGCGGTTGACTCCGGCGATGTTGGCGCACTTGGGACTTGCCTATGTCGCCGCGTCGGGAGCACTCAAGGCAGGACAGCGGGGATCCACGCCTTGGTTGCATGTCGTCGATGCGCGGTTCGGAGTGGACTATCAATTCGACCGCGGCAAGGCACTGTCCTTCGACCTCGATGCCTTCAACCTCTTCAACATCCAGACGGAGACGCGGATGACCCCGAGCAGCGAAGACCCCACCGTGGCCATGGAGCAGCAACCACCGAGACAGGTTCGCTTCGGGGCGCGGTACACGTTCTGAGTCCTGGCCTGAAGGCTGCACTGCGCCGAAGCCCATGCGATGGAAGCGCGGCTTGCGGTGGCTGGTGTGTCTGCTGGGACTCGCAGTTGTGGTGCCCTTGGCCGCACTGGAGGGCTTCTACAGCCACACGCTCGCGAGGGTCCCTGTCCTTCCCTCCAAGCCCGTGCCTCTTTTCCGACCCGCGGAGCAACTCCGGCTCCGATGGTGGATGAGCATGGAACGGCCCCAGGTGACTCACGTCCAACCCATCTGGCCCTGGACAGTGGCCCTCGGTGTATTGCAATTGATCCCTTTTACAACCGCCTGCTTCGCAGAAATCGAACCCGAGGGATTCGGGCTCGCACTCGATGCCGCGTATCGCTGGAGTTCCGACCTGGAGCAGCGCGGCGCCGACCGCATTCGGCCTGAGGAGCGCGTCGCGCTGGCGGTCTGGCTCACTCGCCACTGGAGCGCGGAGGACCTGGTGCTGCACGAACTCCGGCACCGCGCATTCCACGAGCAGCAACAGGGTGTCTTCGACGTTGCCAGGAATGTCTTCGGCAAGGAGTGGGCGGAGCTCGACCTCGCGAGCATCGCGCTGCTCAAGGCGGTCTACGACGCCCCCGTGAGACGGGACCCCTGGTGCAATCCGGAGCGCAGCCTCAAGAGTCGCGATTGGCTCCTGCGATACGCTCACGCAAACGCGACCATCACCGTGGATGAACTGGAAGAAGCCCGCAGGGCGCGGCCCCTCCTCGCACCACGCCCCGTGCAGTGGCCTCCCTGCGGAGAGACTCGTGAGGGTGACACCTGGGATTCCGCCCCGCCGCCTTGACGAGGACGCACCCGCACAGAACGGACACCACTTCTCCGTCGACGCCCGGCTGAGCCCTCCGCGCGCCCCTCCCTCCCTGCTCGCAGGGGCGCCGCGCGGACGGGCATCACTCCGGATGAACGCGAGCGTGCGAGCTTCCGCGAGGCTCGCTTGTCGCCAGGGCCCCAAGCCTCAACCTTGAGGACGAGGAAAGGACCCCACCATGCGACGAGCGCTCTTCTCCGCGGCCCTGACGTTCAGCTTCTTGATGACTCCCGCTGCCCTCGCGCAGACAGCGGGCGGTGGGTCGAGCGGTGGGTCGTCCGCTCCTGGAATGACCTCACCTCCACAGAACCAGCAAGGCCGAGGCGTCTCGGGAGATACCGGCACGCAGCCACCGGGCACGTATGAACCAGGCAGCTACTCGCCCGTCCCACAGGGCGCCACGGGGGCCGAGGACAACCTCGGTACGCCGAACACGGATTACTCGGGCACGGGTGGCTCCGGAAACACGAACAACACCCCGGCCTCGAACCAAGGCGCTGGAAACCAAGGCTCTGGAAATGATGTCCCCAGCGGCAGGGCTCCTCCCACGCAGGGAGGCACCGAACCTTCCGACGCGGCGGGTGACGCGCATGGCGGCAGCGCGGAGGCCGCTTCCTCGGGGAAGGACCTGAGCCCGCAGCAATTGACTCGTGAAGTCGCGATGCTTCGCTCCGATGTCCTGCGCCTCCAGCGACAGGTCAACGCCCTGCGCGGCCCGCACTCGGACAAGAAAGAAGAAGGCACCGGCGGCTCGGGACAGGAGTCCTTGGGCCAGAGCACGCCCCCCAAACAGAGCGCGCCCCCGGAGCCCGCGCGGGACACGGGGGCGAACCCCGAGAAGACCGTGGTCGCCAGCGTCGTCATGCGCGGACAGGTGGCCTCGACCTCGAAGGGACGCGTCGTGGTCCGAGACGCGGAGACCGGAGACCTCTACAACCTCCGCGTCGGCCAGAACACCCAGGTGGTCCGCAACGGACAACGCATCTCACTCGAGAGCCTGCCCCAAGGCACCGCCGTCCAGGCGGCCTTCAGCCTCATCGCCGACGGCAGCACCAACGCGACCCGCATCCAGGTCGCCCCGAGCCCGAGTCCAACTCCGCGCTCACGCTGAGCCGTCACCGCTCGCGAACGAAACGCTCGATGCGCTCCATCGCCAGCTCCATCTTGTGGCGCGCGGAGCTGTTCGCTGAATGCACCCGGACACGCGGAGGAACAAAGCCCCGCGTGGCCACCGCTTCCTCGAGCCAGAGCAGCACGTCATAGCCCGTGCCGTGCTCATCGTCTCCAAGGTCATGGTCGAGGCTGAGCTCGACCACCTGCCCACCTTCCAGCAACGCGATGGCCTCCTCCGGCCACCGCACCGCCACCCAGCCCTCCGGCGTGGGCCTCTCGTCGTCCAGATAGACCTTCATCGAAGGGCCTGCTCCACCGAAGACCTCAGCGCTCCTCGTCCTTGGACGACTTGCTCTCCGCGAGCTGCCGCATCTTCGCGGCGAAGGGGCTCTCCCCTTCCGCGCGATTGGGCCCGCCCGCCAGTCGCTGGCGTCGAGTCATCGCCAGTGGACCTTCCGCCGGACCCTCGAGCGCTTCCTTCTCGTAGCGGTCCTGCCCTCCGAGCGCGCGCCCCACGGGACGGGCGGAGGCAACGCGACGATTGGTATCCACGGGCATGACGGGACCTCCAGCAGTGGCGACGTGTCCCGTTCTACCCCACCCGCTCGCCGCTCGCAGCCCCCCACGTCTCCTCGGGCGACTCCAGCGCCGCGCCCACGTGCCGCAGCACCTTCGCCACCACCTCCACGTCGAGCGCCCGCGCGTCCCACGTACACGTCAGCGTCATCATCCGCCCGGGAACCAGCTCGCCCGCCTCCACCACCGGCACGGACCGCACCGCACCCGGCGCGAGGATGAGCGGCACCCGCGTGTACGGCACCGTCGCCACGAAGCCGCGCTCCAGCCCCAGCGAGCCCAGGCTCGTCACCACCACCGAACCGAACGGGTCCCTGGGCATCCCCACCCAGCGCAGGTCCACGTTCAGCGTGAACCAGACGAAGGACAGGAGCCGCAGCGCCAGCCCCATGAACATCCCGGGGATGCGATACGAGCGACGCTTGCCCCGCTCGATGACCGCGTCCTTGCGCGAGCGCACCTGGGACACGACGGCCTCCATCGCCCGCGCGAACTCCTCCAACGACAGGGTATCCGCCCGAGGCACCGTGGCCGTCGTCAGGTCCGCCCGTCCCGACTCCTCGGGCTGCACGACGAGCACGCACACACCCACGTCCACACGCAGCGAGGGCGCGCCCCAGCGCAGGAGCACGTTGGCCTCGGGGTACAGGCGCAGCGCGTCCGCGGACGCCTTGGCCACCAGGTGCGTCACCGTGAGTCGCTGTCCGGTGCGAGCCCGCCACGCCTCCAGGAACGCAACGGCCTTCTCCATGCGCACTTCGAGGGACGCATAGGCGCTCGGGTCCCTGGGCGAACGCCACGCCCCCAGGGCGAGCTTGCGGAAGGCACCCGGCGGCGGTGCCGGCTTCAGGTCGAGTTCCACGGCGGGTGTCCGGCTTCGCACGGAGCCCGGTCGCCTGCAACCCTGCGCCGCGCACCCCACCCTGTTAGACAGGGGGCCGCTGCTGGAAGCCCCCTCTCACCGAGGCACCCGACATGACGCCCCTTGCCCTGGCCCTGTCCCTCGCCCTCCAGGCCGCGCCGGCCCCGCAGAAGGCCCCGCCGCCGAAACCCGCTGCCCCCGCCAAGACTGTGTCCACTCCCACGACGCCCGAAGACCTCACCGCCTCCACCCGCGCCTGGCATGAGCAGCGCATCCAGCGACTCCAGTCCGAGGAGGGTTGGTTGACGCTCGTCGGCCTCTTCTGGCTCAAGGAGGGCGAGCAGACCGCCGGCTCCGCGCCCGAGAGCGAACTGGACTTCCCGGCCGGTACGCCCGCGAAGCTCGGCATCTTCACGCGCAAGGGCAACACCGTCAGCTTCCAGCCCGCGTCGGGTGTGCAGTTCACGCGCAACAACGCGCCCTTCACCGGGGGCGAGCTGAAGACGGACGAGAAGGGCTCCCCGGATGTGGTGAAGCTCGGCAGCCTCAACTTCCAGGTCATCCTCCGAGGCGACAAGCTGGGCGTGCGTGTGAAGGACTCGCAGGCGCAGGCGCGCAAGCAGTTCCACGGCATCGAGACCTATCCGGCGAGCCCCACGTGGCGCGTCACCGCGCGCTTCGAGCCCTCGGCCACGCCGCGCACGCTCCAGGTTCCCAACGTGCTGGGCACCACGGAGGAGATGAAGGCGCCGGGCACGCTCGTCTTCACCATGGACGGCAAGGAGTACCGCCTGACGCCGGTGGAGGAAGAGGGCTCCAACCAGCTCTTCATCATCTTCGCGGACGAGACGAACCGCGATGCGACGTACGGCGCGGGCCGCTTCCTGTACTCGGACATGCCGAAGGACGGACAGGTGGTGCTCGACTTCAACCGCTCCTACAACCCGCCCTGCGCCTTCACGCGCTTCGCCACCTGCCCGCTGCCTCCGCGTGGCAACCGCCTGGCCCTCCGCGTGGAGGCTGGCGAGAAGCGCTACGGCGACCACTGAGGTGCAGGGAGCTGTTCATCCCGCTGTGCCCACCGGGCCGACTCCGCTCTCACGCGGGGCGGCCCGGTTTCACTTTTCCCAGTGAATCCAAGAAGATGCTCGTGGCTCTCATCTCGAACATCCTTCGGCATTCGGTTCACGAATCGAATCAGAAATCTGTTCACGGGTTGAATCAGGGAGACAGGGCGGGCCCCACTTCATGGCCACGGTGGAACAGCTTCTAGCGGCCCTCGGCCGTCGGGATGAAGCCCGAGCGAGCGAGCTCGCGACGCAGCTCAAGGTTTCTCGCCCCTCGGTGACGCGCCTCCTGCTCGCGGCGGGGGACCGCGTGTGTCGCATGGGCGAAGGACCGGCGACCCGCTATGCGCGGACCCGCGAGCTGCCCCCGCTCGGCACACGGCTGAACGTCCACCGCATCGATGAAGCAGGCGCTGTCCACCGGTACGGCGTGCTCCGCTTGCTCACGGGTGGTCGACACTGGCTCGAATACACGGAACGCGCGCCCAAGCACTTCGAGGGGCTCCCGCCGTTCGCGACGGACATGAGTCCACAGGGCTACATCGGCCGGACATTCTCACTCCGCCATCCCGAGCTCTTGCTCCCCCAACGCGTGGCGGACTGGACGGATGACCACTGTCTCGTCGCGCTGGCCCTGCGTGGAGAGGACTGCGTCGGAGACCTCATCCTCGGTGACGAATCGCTCGACCGATATCTCGCCACGCCTCTGCCCACGGCGACTCCCGACGACTACCTCGCGCTCGCACGGGCTTCCGAACAGGGACCGTCGGGCTCCTCCGTGGGCGGAGAGCATCCCAAGTTCGCCACGTACTCCCTGGGTCGCCACGTCATCGTGAAGTTCGCGGGCCCCGACGATGGAGCAGCGGCCTCTCGATGGAGGGACCTGCTCATCGCCGAAGCGCTCGCGCTTGAAACACTTCGCGACGCGGGCATCCCCGCGGCCAACGCGCGTTGGCTGGATGTGGAGGACCATCGCTTCCTCGAAGTGGAACGCTTCGACCGGCTCGGCGCACGCGGCAGGAAGGCCCTGCTGTCACTCGGAGCCATCACCGACGAGTACATCGGCCCGCGCGACACCTGGACGCAGGCCGCATCGAGAATGCACGAGGCGCAGCTCGTCTCCGAAGACGATGCACGGCGAATGCGCTGGCTCGACACCTTCGGCCAGCTCACCGGCAACACGGACCGCCACTTCGGCAACCTGTCCTTCTTCCCAGAAGGGCCGAAGCGGTTCCGACTCGCGCCGGTCTACGACATGCTGCCCATGGTGTTCGCGCCCGTGGGAACGAACCTCGTCGAGCGGACCTTCACGCCACGCCCGCCCACCGCGAGCACCGTGGACATCTGGTCCGACGCCGCACGCCTCGCCCTGTCCTACTGGGAGAAGCTCTCACGAGAGCCCGCGCTCAGCGCGCCCTTCCGGGAGCACTGCGGCCACTGCGCGGCCACCCTCCAGACCTTCATGAACCAGCAGCCCGTCTGACCGAGGAACGCACTCCCGCAACAACAGGCCACGAGCCGACACATCCCGTCCGCTCGTGGCCCGTGACTGACTCAGTGCACGCTGGACGGCTGCTCCGCAGTGGCCTCGCGCCCGCGCGGTGATTCCAGGCGTGGGGCGATGCCCTGGGCCACCTGTCGCAGCAGCGCCTCACTGAAGGCCGGCAGGTCCCCCGGGTTGCGCGAGGTGATGAGGTTGCCATCCTCCACCACCTCGCGGTCCACCCAGCGCGCGCCCGCGTTGATGAGGTCCGTGCGGATGGAGGGCCACGACGTGAGCGTCATCCCATCCGCGATGTCCGCCTCCACCAGCATCCACGGCGCATGGCACACAGCCGCCAACGGCTTGTCCGCGCGGTAGAAGTCCCGCACGAAGCCCACCATGTCGATGTCCATGCGCAGGTGGTCCGGTGAGTAGCCCCCCGGAATCACCAGCGCATCGAAGTCCCGGGACGACACGTTCCGCACGGCCTTGTCCGGGGTGATGACCTCCTTGCCCTTCTTGCCCTTCACGGGCGTGTCGGCCTCCACGCCGATGACGACCGCCTCGTGCCCTGCTTGCTTCACGCGGTCATACGGAATGCGGAACTCGGAATCCTCGAAGTCGTCGGCCAGGATGAACGCGATGCGCGCCATAGGACGTCTCCTTGTTGCGAATGGACGGGTTGTCCCGTGCGCTCAAGGTGCCCACGCGCCCCGTGGCGACACAGGCGCGCCTCCGCGCTCGGCCCGCCCGCCTGCCCAC
>NZ_JABUMQ010000175.1:0-22780 GCF_013336645.1 Myxococcus sp. CA039A
CGCCCTGGCTTCCGGCTGCCCCGCGCCGTGGCGCTGGGCGCGCCCGTGCTGGCCGCCGTGGGCGTGGCGCTCGTGGTGATGGCCCTGGGGCGCAACGGCACCTTCTCCGTGGAGCTCAGCTCCTCGCCCCCCGGCGCCACCATTCGCGTGGATGGCAGGACGCTGGGCTCCGTCACCCCCGCCCTCCTCACGCACCTGCCTGCGGACGGCGAGCACCTGCTGGAGGTCCACATCCCCGGCATGGTGCCGTGGAGTCAGGTGGTGCGCGCCGAGCGGGGAAACACCCTCGCCGTCCACGCGCACCTCCGTCCACGACTGAACACTCCCGCCTCAGGCGCCGCCGCCCTCGCCGCGGCCAGGGCCGCCCATGCCCCTCCGCTCCAGGACGCGGACTGGGCCCCCGGAGCCCTGCGTCTGTCCGCCGTGAGCCACGCCTTCCGCGTCCCGGTGACGTCCGCCGCGCGCGTGCCGTTGGACCCGGCCCGCACCTACCTGGTGCACACCGAAGGACGGATGTCCCTGGGTGGACCGATGGCCGTGGAGCACGCCGGCTACTTCCTGGAAGGCGACGGAGAGCTGTCCTCGCACGAGTCCTTCGGACTGCTCGGCCCCGAGGAGCAGCTCATCCGCCACGCCTCCGTCCTCTATGTCTTCGCGCTGGACGCACGTCGCGACGACAACCGTGGCGGGCTCCAGGTACGGGTGCGGGAATTGGGCGGCCCCACCCATCCGCCGTTCCGACTGGATGCGCGCCACCATGCCGTGAAGCTCTCGCGCGCGGACCGCTTCACCCTCCACGCGTTGGACCCGGGCACCACCTACGAGGTGGTGCTGCGCTACACTGCCGAGCCCGCCCGGACGCGGGGCTTGAGTGGAGGTCCGGTGGGACGGGTGCTCGGCCTGGTGGGCACGGACCAGGGCCCCGACGGCTCGCCCAGTGGCCTGGCGCTCCTGGAAGTGGGCCAGCCCTCGCGGCTCAGGGGAGCATCCTGGCTCCAGCTCGCCTTCCCGGACGACAACCTGGCCGACAACACCGGCACCCTCCTCCTGGAGGTCATCCCCACCGCCCCTCCAGAGCGGCGAAACGAGCGCCCCACCCGCTAGCAGGTTGCTACAGCCGTGCAGCGGCCTGTCGCCGAAAAGTTGATCCTCCGGGCCCTCCCCCTACCCTGAGCGACAAGGAGGGCTCAACATGTTGAAACTGGTGGCAGTGGCCGTTGTAGGAGCGGTGGTGCTGGGGACGGTGGGGCTGTCCGGTCGCGTGGATGCGCGGCCAGGGAGCACGGAAGCGGAGCCGACGCAGGCGCAGGTGGAGGCGGCGCTGGACGCGCGGCAGAAGGAGCTTCTGGGCATCCTTTTGGAGGCACAGCGAACGGGCGAACGCACGGCGTCGGTTCACCGGTAATCTCGTGGCGTCGAGCGCGACTCGGTGTTAAGCCCGGGCCTCCTTTGACGTCCATCTGCCCGTGAGGGGGACATGCCTGAAGGGTCCGCGTCACTCAACCAGCTCGCGGTCGGCGACCGGGTCGTCTATCCGAATCAGGGTGTCTGCCGCGTCACCGCCATCGATACGAAGGTCGTGGCCGGTCAGAGCCTCGTCTTCGTCACGATGCGCCGCGAGGAAGACGGCGCCGTCGTCATGGTGCCCCAGGCCAAGATCGTCGCCATCGGCGTGCGCAAGGTCGCCAATGCCGAGGACGTGAAGAGCGTCTTCGCCTTCCTGCGCTCGGACGGTGACAAGGCCGACCTGGACTGGAAGCAGCGCGCTCGCACCAACCTGGACCGGATGACCCAGGGCGGCATCCTGGGACTGGCCGAAGTCGTGAAGGATCTCCAGATCCTCAGCGAGCTGCGGCCCCTGCCCACCAAGGAGCGCGAGCTGTACGACAACGCCCGGCACCTGCTGGTGTCGGAGGTCGCCGCCGCGCTCGGGACCGCCGAGGTCAACGCCGAGGACGCCATCGACATCGTCCTCTTCCCGCCCGGCCGCGAGCGCCCCAAGCGCACCGCCGCCGAGTTCGCGCGCGGAGAAGAAGACGACCTGGGTCTGGATGGCGACCTGCTGGGGCTCGACGGAGACCTGGACCTGCCCTCCGACGAGGAGCCGCAGGCCGAGGCCTCCGAGTCCGAGGAAGAGACCTCCTCCGAGGAAGAGGGCGAGGAGTCCGAGGAGAAGTCCTCCGACGAAGACGCGCCCAAGAAGCGCGGCCGTCCGCCCAAGGCCAAGCCCGCGGAAGCCGAGGGCGCCGAGCCCGCCGCCCCGAAGAAGCGCGGCCGTCCGCCGAAGCCGAAGCCGGAGGCTCCTCCGCCCGGCGCCGAAGCCCCCGCGCCCAAGAAGCGCGGCCGTCCGCCCAAGGCCAAGCCGCCCGAGGCGGAGGGCGCCGAACCCGCCGCGCCCAAGAAGCGTGGCCGTCCGCCCAAGGCGAAGCCCGCCGAGGGTGGCGAGGACTGACAGTCGACACCCGAGTCCCGGGGGCGGTGCTCATGGCCCCCTCCCGAGGGCCCTTTGCGCCGAGGTGACGCCCCGTGATTCGCGTCGTGACGCTGGACCCCTTCGACGACAAGCAGCTCGCCAAGCTCAACCGCACGCTCTACACGGCGTTCGGCGTGGGCAGCGAGCACTCCGGCACCGCGGAGATTCCTCCCGGGCTCGGCGAGCCGCTCGACGCCGAGAAGCTGCTGGACCAGGTGAAGGGCATTCGCGCCTACCAGGATGACAAGGTGCTGCTGCTCACCTCGCGCAAGCTGAAGGAGCGCGAGCTGCCCAGCGGCGTGGCGCCCACCCCGGGCTTCGCGCGCCAGGGCAAGGACCGCGCCGTCATCACCCTGCTGCCCCACAAGGATTTGGAGGTCGGCTTCAAACCCGTGGCCCGCCACGCGCTCCACCAGCTCGGCCACCTCTGGGAGCTGCACCACTGCCTGGACCCGCGGTGCTCGATGTACCCGCCCTGGACGCCGTCGTTCTCCTCGGGCGAGCCCATCTTCTGCACCTTCTGCCGGGAAAAGAGCGAGCAGAAGATTCGCCTTGCGAAGTCCTAGCGTCACACGCGCGCTGCCCCTCGTGGAGCTGGGGGGCCTCTTGCTGGTCGCGCTCCTGAGTCTGCTCTTCCACCTGCGGCTGCCGGGCAAGCTCCCCTCCGAGGAGAGCTACCGCGCGGTGGCGGAGCGTCTGAAGACGGAGGCCCGGCCCGGTGACGCCGTCCTCCTCTTCCCCTGGTGGGCGGAGCGCGCCCGCCTCTTCCTGCCTCCGTCCCTGCCCGTCTACGGCTACCTGGGCTCGGACCGGGATGACCTCTCCGCGCATCCGCGCATCTGGGTGCTGGGCCAGCCGGAGCTGCCTCGCTCGGACGAAGCCGCCTTTCTCGCGGGCTTCCTCCCGGAGCGCCGCGCGGTGGGCACCGCCACCCGCGAGGGGCCGCTGTCGCTGACGCTCTACGAGAATGGCCGTCACCGGCCGCGCCGCTTCGATGCCGCGGACGCCGTCGCTCGCGCCCGGGTGTATCTGGAGTCCGACGACGGCTCGCGCGAGAAGTGTCCCTTCGATGGAACGGCGCACCGCTGCCCGGGCCCCGGCAACGTGTATGTCGCGCGGGAGTGGCACGAAATCCTCTACGAGCCGCGCCGCTGCCTGTGGATGCCCGCTCCGGGTGGAGCGAAGCGACTGGTGGCGGAGCTGGACGGCGTGCCCGGTGACGTGGGCCTGCGGCTGGAGGGCGGCATCATCTTCGAGTACGCCTTTCCCAAGGACGCGCGGCTGACCACCGCCATGCTGGGCGTGGACGACGCGGCCAGCGGCGCGCGGCTGTTGGAAGTGGCGATACCGCCGGGCCAGGAGGGCGTGAAGAAGTCGGAGGTCCACCTGCCCTCGGGCGAGGCGCGCACCGTGAAGGTCTGGGTCCGCTCGGAGAATCCGGACCGGCGGGCGGTGTGTCTGGACGTGCTGGCGGTGGAGCCGGCGGTGGGGGTGAAGGGATGATGGGCAGGCCCGCCACCCGGGATGAGAAGCGACTGGCGTGGGCGCTGTGGGCGCTGGCCTTCGTGGCGCTGTGGTGGACGGAGTCCGCGGTGGGCTTCACGCGCGACGAGAGCGTCTACTTCGCCGCGGCGGAGGGCTACGCGGGCTGGTTCCGGCAGCTCTTCCACTCACCGGCGAAGGCGCTGACGGACGCGGCCATCGTCCGCGCGTGGGACTACAACCACGAGCACCCCGCGCTGATGAAGACGCTGTTCGGACTGAGCCACCTGCTCTTCCACGACACGCTGGGGTGGATGCGCTCGGCCACCGCGTTCCGGCTGCCGGCCTTCGCCCTCGCCGCGCTGGTGCCCGCGCTGAGCTTCCTGTTCGGCAGCGCGCTGTATGGGCGCACGGCCGGGTTGTTCGCCGCGCTCGCCTTCATGCTGGTGCCGCGTCAGTACTTCAACGCGGAGCTGGCGTGCTTCGACCTGCCCGTCGCCGCGCTGTGGCTGCTCGTCGTGTATTGCTTCTGGCGGGCGTTGGAAGACACGCGCTGGGGAGTCGCCTGCGGCGTGGCCTTCGGACTGGCGCTGGCCGCCAAGCACAACGCGCTGTTCCTGCCCTTCGTGCTGACGCCCTTCGCGCTGTGGCGGGCGTGGACCGCGAGCGAGGGTGAGCCACAGGCACGCGGGTGGCTGCTTCGCTTCGTGGGCCTGTTCACCGCGGTGGCGGTGTTCTACGGGCTGATCGTGCTGTCGCTGGGCGGCGGCGAGGGCTTCCAGAAGAAGTTCCTGCTGCTCAGTCCCCACACGCTGCTGTTCGTGGGCCTCGCGGCGGGCGGCGCGTGGACGCTCAAGGGCCTGGAGAAGGTCAGCGCGCCCGTGACGCGGGCGCTGGTGCCGGTGGCGGCGATGGCGGTGCTCGGCCCCATCATCTTCTACCTGCACTGGCCCTACCTCTGGCACCAGCCGGTGGACCGCACTGCGTGGTACCTGGCCTTCCACGCGAAGCACAACCACTACGCCTGGTTCTATCTGGGCACGCTGCTGCGCGAGCCGCCCTTCCCCCTGTCCTACGTGCTGGTGAAGACGGCGCTCACGGTACCCACCAGCCTCATGGCGCCCATGGTGACGGGCTTCGTCGCGCTGGCGGCGCGGGTGGTGCTGGGGCAGTGGGAGCGGACGCGCGCCTGGGTGCGCCCCTTGACGATGGCCGAGGCGCTCGTCGGGGTGAACGCGGTGACGTCCATCCTCATCATCAGCCATCCCCAGGTGCCGCACTTCGGCGGGGTGAAGCACTGGTTTCCGTCCATGGTGTTCCTGGGCCTGCTCTCAGGGCAGGCCGTGTCCCGGGGCTGCGCGGCGCTGGTGGAGCGACTCCGGGGCCGCTGGCCCTCGCTGCCGGGTGCCTCCGTGGCGGTGGCCGTGTTCGCGCTGCTGCTGACGCCCGCGCTGGTGTACTCAGCGCGCGTGTTCCCCTACGGGACGGCGGCCTACTCGGAACTCGCGGGAGGCGCGCCGGGCGCGGCGACACTGGGGATGCAGCGCCAGTTCTGGTCCAGCCATGTCACCGGCGTGCTGCCGTGGATCAACGAGCACGCGAAGCCGGGCGCGCGGCTGTTCCTGCATGAGGTGCACGGCGGCTCGTTCCGCGACTACCAGCGCAACGGCATGCTCCGGCCTGACTTGCGCGCGGTGGGCAGTCCCTTCGACGCGGACGTCGTCGCGTACCAGTACCACCAGGAGTTTCGCGAGTACGAGTTCCAGACGTGGCAGGCGTTCGGCACGCGCACGCCGGCGACGGGCCTGTACCTGGACGAGACACCCCAAGTGGTCGTCTACGTCCGGCCCGAGTCACGGTAGGGACAACGGGCCCCGTGCCGGATGCACGGGACCCGCTCGGCGAGGAGCGCTTCGGCCAACACCGAAGCCCCTCCTGGAGGGTCAGCAACCGGTGCAGTCGGACGGGCAGTTCTGCCCCTCAGGGCCCCGGCACAGATTGTCACCGCAGTACCCGGGGTAATTGCAGTCCTGGGGACACGTCTCCAGTTCCGACGCATAGCAGACGCCATTGCCACACCTGTCGATGAACGACTCGGGCTCCCTCGGGTCGCTCTCCTCGGGGAGGAAGCAGCCACCCGTACAGTCCGACGGGCAGTTCTGTCCCTCAGGGCCTCGGCACAGATTGTCACCGCAGTACCCGGGGTAATTGCAGTCCTGGGGACACGTCCCGAGTTCCGACGCATAGCAGACGCCATTGCCACACCTGTCGATGCCCGCCTCTTGCTGGCCCAGCGCAGCCTCCGGAGGGCTCGTGTCCTCGATACCACCACAGGCCGACAGCACCGCGAACGACAGCACCACCGCCAGGACGCCAGTTCTTCCGCGCATCACGCTCTCCTTGGGTGAGGGAGAGCCGAACACTAACCAGACAGCAGCACGCCCCACAAAACATACACACAAAAGGCAACCGCCACCACGCCACAGACGCAATCATTCCATCACACTGCAATAGCAACCCGGAAACCCATTCACCCCAAAGGCACCCAGCGCCTCAACGCCACGCGCCATGGGCACGCCCAGACGACGCTCACCCGGGCTCGAGAGAATCCTCCCCACCCGCGGAGCGCGACAGGAGCCGGAGGAGGACTCGCAACACGTCATGCCGGTCCACGACGCACCACCCGTTGCGCGCCGCGAGTCCCGCCAATTCATCGGAGGGCTCGAAGGCCACCGGCAACCCGACCAACCCGAAGACCTCCCCGTCGGAAGGTGAGTTGCCCATGGCGAGCGACGCCGCCAGACAGACCTCATGAAGCGCCTCCAGCTCCCGGAGGATGCGCGGCTTTCCGCCCATCAGGCCGGGGCCCTGGAGCACGCGCCCGGTGTAGCGATTGTGCCGGATGCCCATCACCGCGCCCCGGAAGACATCGATGCCCAGGTCGTTGGCCACCAACTGGACGACCTCGATGGGACTGCCGGAGACGAGGGCCACCAGAAAGCCCTCCGCCTCGAGCATCCGCACGAGCGGGCGTACGAAGCCAAACATTCGCCCCTGGGCATGAGCCCAGACCTCCTCCGCCGCGCGCTCGACGCTGGAGACAGCCACCCCCGCCACGGCTCGCCCCAGCCCTTGGTAGACTTCAGCGACGGTGGTGTAGAAGTCCTGACACCCCGCACGGTGACGCGCCAGGGCCGACAGGAAGCCCTGCCCCATCTCAGCCTCGCAGGCACCTCGTGCCAGCAATTCCCTCACCAGCAACGCGCCGAGGGTGTCTGGCGTCAGCGTCCCATCCAGGTCGAGCACCGCGAGCCTTCTCATACCAAACCTTTCATGGCGGTCGAGCCTCCCAGCCGGAGGCCCGCGCACGCACCCAGATGTGACGGAGGTGGCCATGGATTTGGATGCCGACATGAAAGACAGCGTGTTGCGCAATGAACGAGGCGAGCAGACAGGAGCCGCACCCGCGTTGGCGAGTCATCACGCGGCCCATCCACCGCACCTGGCCTTCTCTGGCGACGCGTTCGATGGCGAAGGTCGCCTGGGGGCGCGTCTCCCCCTGGATAGACACCACCGTCCGCCGGGCGGGGCCGCCGGGCGACCCTGGATGCGGTCGCATTGCCGACGCCCGGTCCCCCTGCCCACCTTCCGCGAGAAGGGCTTACGCCCGGGGGGACTTCCACATGCATCTGTCCAGGCTTCCGTCGATTCTCGCCGTGTCCGCGGCGCTCTGCTTCTCGGTCGGCTGCTCCAAGCGGGGCTCTCAATCCCAGGGCGCCGAGCCGCAGGCCAGCACCCAGCCTCCGCCCGCCCAGCCGCCTCCACCGGCCACCGCGGAGGCAGTCCCCCCTGACATGGGGCCACAGCCACCACCGCCGGGCGACGAGCACCATGGCAAGCACCACAAGGGCGTCTCCGAGCCCAACTGTCCCATGTCCGTCTCGGGCGCCATGGCCCGCGCCCAGGACGTGCCCGAAGGCGTGGCGCTCATCATCAGCACGCCGGAGCCGACGCAGGTGGCGGAGCTCCAGCAGCGCAGCCGGGCCATGCTCCACGAGCAGGCGGAGAGCACCCAGCGCGCGCAGCAGGAGACGCCCATGCAGGAGGCCCAGCGCGAGGACCTGGGTGACAGCCCATTGGAAGAGCAGGACGGCCTGGACGACACCGGCATGGGTGGCTCCGGCATGGCGGGCGCGCCGACCATGCCCTCCAGCGCGAGCGTCCAGGACACGCCGGATGGCGTCATCATCGTCTACACCGCGATGGACCCGTCCAAGCAGAAGCAGCTCAGCAGCGAGGTCCACAAGACGGCGGACCAGATGAAGCCCGGCAAGTGCCCGGGGATGAGCCCCGACATGCCCTGAGCGGACGTCAGCCCACGCTCCCCGGCGAAGAAGTCGGGGGGCGCGGGGCGCGCCGCGGACCTCATCGAACAGGCCTTTCCAGACCTGGCCTGAGGAGTCGTGCCAGACTCGTTGGCATGGACGCGCGGGACATCCATTCGAAGTGGGTCGTCAATCTGGAGGCCCAGGACCCGGAAGCGTCCGTCTGGCTCGGCTGGTCCGCGCTGGCGCGATTGCGCGATTCCATGACCGAGCTGTCCACCCACCCCAACACCTTCGTCCGCGTCGCGTTCTCCCAGAGCACCTTCGAGAGCCTGGGTGAGCTGTTGACGCGCGCCGAGGAGTGTCACGCGACCGAGGACCCTCACCTGCCCCATCCTCGCCCCTTGAGCACCGAGCGGCTCGCGAGCGCGGCGAACGAGCTCCACCAGCAGGCCCAGTTCCTCCAGACCAAGCTGGCCGAGCCGGGAGCCACGCACGTCACCTCACGTCAGGAGGTGGCGGCACACCAATCCTTCATCGACGAGTGGAAGACGATTCAGGCCCAGCTCGGCATGAGAGGCGGTCCACGCCCGCCGCTGCATGACTGCTCGGGCTCCATGACGATGTCGCTCATCTGGGGGTGGTAGCCTTTCGGGGCCCCATGGAAAGCCCGGCACCTTCCTCCGCGCAGTCCGCCGCTCCCGCGAGGCCCGGGCTGATGGCTCGCTTCGGGCCCGGCATCCTCGTCGCCGCCACGGGCGTGGGCGCGGGAGACCTGCTCACCGCGAGCCTGGGAGGCTCGGCCGTGGGTGTGGCCATCTTGTGGGCCGCCGTCGTGGGCTCGGTGCTCAAGGGCTTCCTCAACGAAGGCGTCGCGCGCTGGCAGCTCGCCACCGGCACCACCTTGCTGGAGGGCTGGGCGCGGCTGGGCCCGGGCCTGCGCAATGTCTTCTTCATCTATCTGCTGGGCTGGAGCTTCTTCACGGGCGGCGCGCTCATCTCCGCGTGTGGCGCGGCGGGCGACGCGCTGTGGCCACTGGGTGGAGACCCGGAGACGTCCCGGCGCATCTGGGGCGTGATTCACTCGCTGGTCGGCCTCGCGCTCGTCGGGCTCGGCGGGTTCCGCCTCTTCGAGAAGCTGATGGCGGCCTGCATCGCGCTGATGTTCGGCGCGGTCCTCTTCACCGCCGTGGCCTCGCAACCCGACTGGGCGGCCGCCGCGCGTGGGCTCGTGATTCCCTCCCTGCCCGACAAGAGCACCGTGTGGGTGCTGGGTCTGCTCGGCGGCGTGGGCGGCACGGTGACGATGCTGTCGTATGGCTACTGGATTCGAGAGAAGGGCCGCGAGGGTCCACTCGGCTTGAAGACCTGTCAGGCGGACCTCACCGTGGGCTACGCGCTGACGGGGATGTTCGGCGCGGCCATGGTCATCATCGGCTCGACGCTGCGCCTGGAGGGCACCGGCCTGAAGGTGGCGTCGCTGCTCGCCTCGCGGCTGGAGGCGGTCATCGGTCCCGCCGGCTACTGGGTGTTCCTCGCGGGCTTCTGGGGCGCCGTCTTCTCCAGCCTGCTGGGCGTCTGGGAGGGCATCCCCTACCTCTTCGCGGACTTCCTGCGCATCCACCGCAAAGGCCCGCCGGGGCCCACCGTGGACCTGCGCACCACCCGCGCGTGGCGGCTGTACCTGGTCGCGCTCGCCATCGTCCCGCTGCCCATGCTCTGGGCGCCGCTCCAGCGCGCGCAGTTGGCCTACGCCGTGGTCGGCGCACTGTTCATGCCGCTGCTCGCCGCCACCCTGCTGTGGATGAACAACCGACGCGCCTGGGTGGGCTCGCTGCGCAATGGCTGGCTCACCAACGCCGCGCTCGTCGCCACGCTGCTGCTCTTCCTCGGCGTCGGCCTCCAGGAAGCACTCGACGCACTGCGCAAATTACAAGGTCCCTGAGACGCGGCGCGCCCGTGAGGGCCGGGCGCTCGTCGGAGAGTCCTTGGAGCGAGGATGTGAACTGGCGGTCGTTGGGGCCGCCGGAGAGTGCGCGAGCGGACGCCAGGACCTCCCTGGAGCACGAGGCTCGAAGTAGGCTGGAGCCGCGAACGGTGGTTCTTCCACGCCCCCGGGAGGGACACATGAAGCGCTGGAGTACATGGCTCACAGTGGCCGCGATGAGCGCGGGTTGTCAGAACGGCAGCAAGGACGACCGGCCCACGCGCGCGCAGATTCGCAAGACGGGACCCGCGACGATGGAGGTCATCCCCTCCGCCGGGCAGCTCCCCTACTGCATGCTCTACACGGTGTCCCAGAAGGGCGTCATCCGTCAGCTCACGCTGACGCGGGAGAACCGCTCCATCCGGTGCGACTCGAACAAGCCCATCGCGAACACCAGCTTCCGCGTCCCGACGCAGGAGGGGAAGGTGAAGGTCTACATCTTCTTCTCCGACGACCGCATCCCCGCGGGCCCCGTCGCGCAGCAGCTCTATGACTTGCGCGGCCAGGAGCGCATCAACGCGATGGACCTGCGCCTGCCCGGGCGCGTCTACGTAGAGACGCTGGACTTCGTTCCCGAGGAAGGCACCGCGGAGATGACCGGCGCGGTGGTGGGCTCGCACGGCGAAGTCACCGACTCCGGCCCTGGCTCGGTGAGCGAGAAGGACCTGGGCGCCACGGTGCTCGGAGACGGCGGCACCACCGGCGTCCTGCCGGCGGCCTCGGACCAGGGCAACTGAGCGGTCCGTCACCCCGAGGGAGGCGCTCGCCTCCCCCGGAACGACGCTGAATCACCAGGCCTCGCGGGCCATGGCCAGCAGGTCGGCCTCCACCACCTTGCGCGGGTTGCTCAGGTGCGAGGCGTCCTGGAAGGCCTTGTCGGCGATCTTCGGCAGGTCCTCTTCCTTGACGCCCACGTCGCGAAGCCGCGTGGGGATGCCGATGGCCGCGTTGAGCTTGCGCACCCGGTCGATGGCGTTGCTCGCGAGCACGTCCTCACGGGCATTGGAGGTATCCCCCATCGCCACGGCCACGCGCGCCAGCCGCGTCGTGCTCGAAGCGCGGTTGAACTCCATCACCACGGGCAACACGACGGCGTTGGCGAGGCCATGGTGTACGCCGGAGATGGGCGTCAGCGCATGCGCCAGCGCGTGACACGCGCCCAGTCCCTTCTGGAAGGCCATGGCGCCCTGCATCGCGGCGATCATCATGTCCGTGCGCGCCGCCAGGTCCGTGCCTTCCCTCACCGCGGTCACCAGCGAGCGGCTCACGCGTTGGATGCCGTCGATGGCCACCGCGTCCGCCAGCGGATGGAACCCATTGGCCAGGTACGCCTCCAGGCAGTGCGTGAAGGCATCCATGCCGGTGGCCGCGGTGACGCCGGGAGGAAGTCCCAGCGTCAGCCCCGGGTCGACGATGGCGGCGCGAGGCAGCAGGGCCGGGCTGAAAATCACCGTCTTGCGCCCAGTGTCCGCCAGCGTCACCACGCCCGAGCGGCCCACCTCCGAGCCCGTGCCCGCCGTCGTCGGAATGGCGATGAGCGGAGGCAGGTCGTCCTTCACGTACTGGTCCCCGCCCTTCGCGTCGTCATAGCGACTGAGCGGAGGCTCGTGGGTGGTGAGCAGTTGCACCAGCTTGCCCGCGTCCAGCGCGCTGCCTCCGCCCAGCGCGATGAGCCCGTCGCAGTTGTGGTGGCGATAGACCTCCAGGCCGGCGAAGACGTCCTTCTCGGTGGGGTTGGGCTCCACGCCGTCGAAGACGGCGCACGCCAGGCCCGCCGTCTTCAAGACTTCGAGCACGCGGGAGGCGAGCCCCGCCTTCACCACGCCCGCGTCCGTCACCAGCAACGGGCGCTTCATGTTCAAGCGTTGCGCCTGGGCGGGCAGTCGCTGGAGCGCGCCCGCGCCCAGGACGATGCGGGTGGGCCACGCCATCTCGGTGATACGGGGCTCAGCGGGAATGTCGAACGGCTTCATCGCGGGTTCCTCCCTCGGGCTCATCAGATGAGCTCCAGGTAGCGCTCCAACTCCCAGCTCGTGACGGCGCGCTCGTACTGGCGCACCTCCCACTCGCGCGTGCGCACGAAGTGGTCCACGAAGCCCTCGCCCAGGATTTCCCGGGCGCGTTCGCTCTGCTTGAGCAGGGCCACGGCATCTCTCAAATTGCGCGGCAGCGGCGCGGCCTCGTGGGACGCGTACGCGTTGGAGTTGCACGCGGGGGGCGGCTCGATTTCGTTCTCGATGCCCCACAGGCCCGCGGCCAGGCTCGCCGCCATGCCGATGTACGCGTTCATGTCCGCGCCGAGCTGGCGGTACTCGATGCGCATCGCCTTGGCGTTCTCACCGATGACGCGCACGGCGCAGGTGCGGTTCTCCAGACCCCACGCCGCGGTGGTGGGCGCCCAGGTGTTCTCCACGCTGCGCTTGTAGCTGTTGATGGTGGGCCAGTAGAGCGCCGTCAGCTCCGGCATCAGCGCTATCTGCCCGCCGATGTAGTGGCGCATGAGGCGGCTCATGCCGTGCGGCGAGCCTTCCTCGTGGAAGAGGTTGTGCTCGCCCTTCAGGTCCCAGAGCGACTGGTGCACGTGCCCCGAGCACCCTGGCAGCTTCGCGTTCACCTTCGCCATGAAGCACGCGGTGAGGCCCTGGCGCGCGCACAGCTCCTTCACCACCGTCTTGAAGAGGGCCGCCTTGTCCGCGGAGCGCTCCACGTCGTCATAGCGGATGGCCGCCTCGAAGACGCCGGGCCCTGTCTCGGTGTGGAAGCCCTCGATGTTGAGGCCGAAGCCGTTGCACCCGTCGATGAGCGCATGCACCAGCGGCGCGTTCTGCGACGTGCGCAGCCACGAGTAGCCGAACATGCCGGGCGTCAGCGGCGTGAGGTCCTGGAAGCCCTTCTGCTTCAGCGTGTCCGGCTGCTCCTTGAAGATGAAGAACTCGTACTCGGCCCCGAAGCGAGGCAGGTAGCCCTGCTCCCGTGCGCGAGCGGCGATTTTCTGGAGCAACTGCCGGGGACTGGCCTCGAAGGGCGTGCCGTCCGGGTTGACGAAGTCCAGCAGGAAGGCCGCGGTGTCGGGCTCCCACGGAATCACCCGCCCCGTCGTCACGTCCACCGTCGCGTGCGCATCCGGGTAGCCGGTGTGCCAGCCCGTCACCTGGGTGTTGTCCAGCAGCTCGTCGCCCAAATCCCATCCGAAGACGACGTCGCAGAAGCCCAGGCCGCCCTTGGCGGCACTGAGGAACTTCTCCAGGGAGATGTACTTGCCGCGCCAGACACCGTCGATGTCGATGGCGCCGACCTTCACCTTCTTCACGCCGTTGTCGTCGAGCCAGCGCTTGAGCGTGTCGGTGCCGCCCGAGTCCCGGGGCACGGCGGCGCCGCGCACGGGGCCACCGCGCTCCTTCGCGCGAGCCCTGCGAGCCACGGTCGGATGCGTGAGTACCTTCGCCTTGGGACGGGTCGGCATCGGGACCTTCCTTCCTGGGGTGAGGGAATGCTCAGGTGTCCGTCGGCAGGCGCGTCCACACCGCCTTGCACTGGAGGTAGCCATCCAGCGCGTGGTGCGACAAATCGCGGCCCCAGCCGGACTCCTTGTAGCCGCCGAACGGCGCGGCATCGTCGAACTCGTTGAAGCAGTTGATCCACACCACGCCGCTCTTCACCTTGCGAGCCAGCGCGTGCGCCTTCGCCACGTCGCGCGTCCACAGCGAGGCGGCCAGGCCGTAGAGCGTGCCGTTGGCCAGCTCCAGCGCCTGCGCGTCATCGCGGAAGCGCAGACAGCTGAGCACCGGTCCGAAAATCTCCTCCTGGGCAATCTTCATGTCCGGCTTCACGTCGCCGAAGATGGTGGGCCGCATGAAGTAGCCCTTCGCCTTGACGCTCTCCGTGTCGCGCTCACCACCGGCCAGGAGCTTCGCGCCCTGCTGACGGCCGCTCTCGACGTAGCCGAGGATGGTGTCGAGCTGCTTCTGGCTCACCTGCGCGCCCATCTCCGTGGACGGGTCCAACGGGTCTCCGACGCGCAGCTTGCGCGCGCGGTCCGCCAGCCGGGCCACGAAGTCGTCGTAGATGCCGTCCTGCACGAGCACGCGGCTGCCCGCGTTGCACGTCTCGCCCTTGTTGCCGAAGATGCCCCAGAAGCACGCCTCCACGGCGCGCTCCAGGTCCGCGTCGGAGAAGATGACCTGCGGGCTCTTGCCGCCCAGCTCCAGCGTCAGCTTCTTGAGGTTGCTGCCCGCCGACGCCTGCATCAGCCGGCGCGCGGTGCGACCGGAGCCGGTGAAGGAAATCTTGTCCACGTCCGGGTGCCGCGCGAGCGCCTCGCCCGCGGGGTCCCCGTAGCCGGTGACGACGTTGAGGACCCCGGGAGGAAAGCCCGCCTCGAGCGCGAGCGCGCCCAGCTTCATCGCCGTCAGCGGCGTCATCTCGGAGGGCTTCACCACCACCGTGCAGCCCGCGGCGAGCGCGGGCCCCAGCTTCCAGCAGAGGATGCACGTGGGGTAGTTCCACGGGACGATGAGGCCCACCACGCCCACCGGCTCCTTGAGCACGTAGGTGTGGAAGGGGCCGTCCACCGGGAGCACCTCGCCATGAATCTTGTCCGCCCAGTCCGCGAAGTACGCGAGCGTGCCGGCACCCGGGGCCACGTCGCCTCGGACGGCGTCGCGGAAGGTCTTGCCGTTGTTGAGCGACTCGACGAGCGCGAACTCCTCGCGGCGCTGCCACAGCAGGTCGGCCAGCTTGCGGATGAGCTTGCCGCGCTCCCGGGCGGACATCTTGCTCCACGGGCCGGACTCGAAGGCGCGACGGGCGGCTTTCACCGCGCGGTCCACGTCGGCGGCGGTGGCGCTGGGTACATCGCACACCTTCTCACCCGTGGCGGGATTCACCACCGGGAGCGAGCCCCCTTCGAGGGGGTCCACGCCCTGCCCATCGATGAGCAGTTGCAGGACGGGCAGCCGGGGGGAGAGCGAGCGGGCGTCTAGCATGGGGATTCCTCGGGGCGCACAGGGGCGTTCCAGACAGATTGGCCAGGAGCGAACACAGGTGGCACGACAGGGTAGGAATGACGTCCAGACGCGGCAACCTGCGGTGGTGAAGAACGTCTTGTTGCTGAAAGCCGGCGAGGCTGCTGAGTCCGTGCGCCTCACCGTCGGTGATTACGAGCACTGGTTCCTGGGCACCATCGGACTGGAGGGCCATCGCTTCGACATCCTCCCGGTGCACCGCGACGCGCCGTTGCCACGGGACGCGCATGCGTACGACGCGGTGATGATGACGGGCTCCCCTCTGTCGGTGACGCGGTTGGAGCCGTGGATGGAGCGCGTCGCGGACTTCATGGTGGAGGCCGGGGAGAAGGGCACGCCGGTGCTTGGCGTGTGTTTTGGTCATCAGTTGCTCGCGCGTGCGTACGGTGGACACGTGGCGCGAAATCCGCAGGGCCGGGAGACGGGGACGGTGGAGGTGAGGCTCACCGAGGCGGGGCGTCGGGACGCGCTGTTCGACGGGGTGCCGGAGGTCTTCGCCGCCCAGGCCACGCACGAGGACATCGTCGCGCAGGTGCCCGAGGGCGCGACGGTGCTCGCGGGCAACGCCAACACGGCCGCGCAGGCGCTGGCGTTCCGCCCGAAGGTCCGAGGCGTGCAATTCCACCCGGAAGCGGCGCCGGACGCCCTGCGCGCCGTCATCCACGCGCGTCAGGAGGGACTGGAGCAGGAGGCCGTGGCGCGGGGGATTCCGCCCGGTGCGCAGGTGCCCCGATTGCTCGCGGGCCTGACTCCCACTCCCGCTGGGAGGCGAATCCTGATGAACTTCCTGGAGCGCTTCACCTGACCCCCTTCGAGGCTCCCCTTGCCGCGCTTCCTGCCGTCGCTGCTGCTCGCCCTTCTCGTCTCCGCCTGCTCGGACGGTGACCCGTGCTCCCAGGCTCCTCGCTGTGACGACTCGGAGGCGCTCAACTGCGAGACGGCCTGCACGGTGGGCCCCTGCTCCACCGGCGCCATCTTCCAGGAGTGCGACCAGGGCACCACCTGCACCGTCGTGCCGGGAGACCGGAGCGACGCGCGCTTCTATCGCTCGCGGGCCGTGTGCGCGCGGAGCCTGACGGCGTGTGACCCGGCGACGGCGCCCGAGCCCGTCTGCGAGGACGGCCGCTTCGTCACCGGCTGCGGCGCGCATCACCGAGACATCCGCGCCTTCTGCTCCCAGGCGGCGCTGTACTTCGCGAAGGTTCCGGCGTGCTGCGTGACGGGGCCGGGCGATGGTGGGACGGATGCCGGCACGGACGGAGGCACGGGGGATGGTGGAATTCCGGACGCTGGGCCGGGGCCGTCCGACGCCGGACGTTGAGCAGCACGCGTTCGCGGGTTGAGGCCCCCGCGCGAGCCCGGCGGAACGAGGCCGTGATTCACAGGGTGTGTCCGGACGGCGCTCCTCGCGCCGACCGAGTGCGCCATGAATCCTCTCGTTCCGCACTACCGCCGGTGGACACGACGACTGCGAAACCTCGCGGGCCATCTGCATCTGGACGCACGCGCCAACCACATCGTCCGGAGGACGGACTTCACGCACTGTCCCCGGCCGGTGCTGTTGCTCTATGGCTTCTTCAGCACGCGC
The DNA here is from genome assembly GCF_013336645.1 of Myxococcus sp. CA039A. Classification (NCBI taxonomy): domain Bacteria; kingdom Pseudomonadati; phylum Myxococcota; class Myxococcia; order Myxococcales; family Myxococcaceae; genus Myxococcus; species Myxococcus sp. CA039A. The sequence goes on from NZ_JABUMQ010000175.1 coordinate 16,880, forward strand.
CGCGTGTTCGAGGTGCTGGAGCAGAGGCTGCGGCGTGACGGCTATTCCGTCTGGTCCATCCACCTGGGCGGAGCGTTGGATCGGTTCAACACGTGCGGCATCGACGCGCTGGCGCGGAAGGTGAGTGAGAAGGTGGAGCGCATGTACACGCGCTATCCGCACATGGGGCCGCTGAGCATCGTCGGCCACTCGAAGGGGGGCCTCATCGGCATGTATTACGTGAAGCGCCTGGGCGGAGATGCGCGGGTGCGCAACCTCATCACGCTCGGCACTCCGCACAAGGGTTCGCGGCTGGCGTACCTGGGGTGCGCGACGCTCGGGTGGTTCAGCCGCAGCATGTGGCAACTCACGCCCGTGTCGCCGTTCCTGAAGCAGCTGCGCATGGGGGCGTTTCCGCGGAACGTGCGGCTGGCGTCGCTCTACTCGAAGATGGATGAAGTCACGCCCTGGGCATCGGCGCGGCTGGACGTGGAGGGGCAGCCGCAGGTGTTCAACCACGAACTTCCCGACGTGGGCCACGGAGAGCTGCTCACCCGGCGGGCGGTCTACGAGGTCATCCGGCGCGAGCTGGTCGCGGGTTATGGCGAATGCGCGCAGGGTCTGCGCGCCGTGTCGCTGCCACCGTCCGCCTCTTGAGGTAGAGAGGGAACATGCCCTCGCGCTGGGACCGCCTCTTCGACCTGAAGCCCGTGCCGCTCATGGACCACTTCGTGGAGGAGGTGGCGAAGCTGCTGGCGCAGGACCTCCAGAAGTGGCCGCCGCCGGTGGAGGAGGTGGACCTGGACACGGGAGGCCATTTCGCCCCCCTGTTCACCGAGCATCACCCGCGCCCAGCGCCGGTCGTCTACACCGAAGCGCTGCGACTGACGCGGTGGGAGCTGATGCACGAGACGGACGCGTTCGACGACTACATGCGCAACAAGCGCTACCTCGAACGAGGACTGGCGCCGGAGGACCGGCTGTCGCTGTTGTTCCTCGCGCGCTGGCTCACGGAGCAGATGCTGAGCCTGGGAGAAGCCACCGAGGGCCGCGTCAAACGCAAACAGATGCAGATCTGCCTGGACAAGCTGGAGACGAAGCTCCGGCTCGCCCAGGGCGCCCAGGCGTAAGCAGGCCGCGCCAATAGGAAGCGACCTGACGCGCGACTTCCGACGTCTCGTATCGCGAGTCGAGGAGCAACGAACCGAGCCATCGCGGACGATGGCTATTCGAGCTCAGCAGCCTCGACGGCACCCAGGCTCGTCCCATCCGGCAGTCGCCACCCAGCGGGGCCGCTCTGGGAAGAGCCGGCGACCACTCCCGCCGCAGCCGAGGAGCTGGTGAAGACGGCATCCGAGTTGAAGACCATCAGGTCATCGGATTCCCGAAGAGTCAGAGTGCCATCGCGAACGAGCCCTTCGCGGATGGCCCGATATCCCTTCGAGAGGGAATCGGACAGCTTCCGCACCGCTGTCGAACCGCGCAGCACGACATAGCCCTCGGAGGACCTCCGCATCCGAGCCTGCGCCTTGAGCACCAAATAGGTGAACTCGGGCCCGCTCGTCCGCGTCCCACTCCGTGGCTCGAGCATCTGGCCCGCACGTCCAGACAGCGGGGGAAGCGTGAGCCGCACGTATTCGAGGAAGCCTTCCATGTCAGCCAGGTCCGACTCAGGGAGCGCGGCGCCCGAAGGAGCGGCGCCATTCGTCAGGTTGACCCGAGCCGCCTCGCTGGCGAGCGTGTGCAGCGCGAGTTCCAGGTGCTTCGCATGGGCCTTGGTGAGGTTGCCGTCCTTCGACGTGAAGACCACCGCCTCGGTCCACCACTCCTTCGAGGAGTCCCGAGCATGCTGGGCCAGCCGCTGACCGAGCGCTTCGGTCTCACCGATGTAGCCACGCACCTCCCCCACCGCGTCCGGATCATCGCCGAGCAGGATGTACACCCCCGGGCGCACGGCCTCCTTGCGCGACTTGAACTGGGGCAGATGGTTTCGCGGAACGGCCAGGGCAATACCCGCCCAGTTCATGACGTCCGCAACCCGCAAACCACTGGGGTCCCCGTCCACGAAGAACAACTTGATGGTCTTGCCTGCCACCACGCCCCTCCTGAGCCAGCGGAATACCCCTCGAAGTCTGCTTGAAGACCGGGCTTGAAGTCAGTCGATACAAGCAGTCGTGAGCGGTCCCTTCGTCAGGAAGCTGGGACCTCGAACTTTCCGCCCGCTTGGAACCGGAGCAGCCCCCCGGCTCGGAGGGCGGGCGAGAACCAGGGACGCCGGGCCTTGTCAGCGCGCGGGCACTGCCGTAAGCCCGAGGCATGTTGCAGCCACTGGACACCCCGCCTCCGACGCCCACCACCGACCGCCGCAAGCGCCTGCTCATCCTGGGTGCACTCTGGCTCGTCGTAGCGGCGGCCCTGGTGACGTTCCGCTCGGTGGTGATGCCCTTCGCCGGCGCGGCGCTCATCGCGTATCTGGTGCAGCCGCTCGTCTCTCGCATCACCCGGCTGAAGGTCGCCGGACGCAACGTCCCCCACTGGGCGGCCATCCTGCTCATCTACGCGGGCTTCTTCGTTGGCGTGTATCTCTTCCTGGTGGCGCTGGTCCCCCAGCTCTACCGGGAGATGGCGCGCGTCAGCCGGGACACGATGGCGCTGGCCAACACGCTCACGCCGGAGCAGGTGCAGGTGCTCGCGCAGCGCGGGGAGGCGTGGCTCAGCGACTACGGCATTCCCGTGGCGCTCTCGAACCGGGCCCTGGAAGGCGCCGACGCCGCGGGCGGAGGGCACTTCAGCCTCGCGTTGGACCTGGAGCAGTTGCTGAGTGACACGGTGAAGCGCGTCTCGTCGCTGGTGCAGGAGAACCTGGGGGACATCGTCAGCGTGTCCCGCAGCATCATCGCCGGGGTCGCCGCGGGCGTCTTCACGCTGTTCTTCGTGCTGATGGTGGCGGCCTTCTTCTCCATCGACGGCCAGGCCATCCGCCGGTACTGCGGCACCCTGGTGCCCGCCGAGTACGCGCACGACGCAAGGCAGCTCGCCGAGCGAATCGACCGCTCGCTGTCCGGCGTGGTGCGGGGCCAGGTCACCATCTGCGTCGTCAACGGCGCGCTGACCTTCGTGGGGCTGCTGCTCTTCGGGGTGAAGTTCGCCTTCCTGCTGGCCACCATCGCCACGTTCTTCAGCCTCATCCCCATCTTCGGCACCATCCTCAGCTCGGTGCCCATCGTCCTCATCGCGATGGCGGACGGCTTCAAGAAGGGCCTGGCCATCCTGGTGTGGATCATCGGCATCCACGCGGTGGAGGCGTACTTCCTCAACCCCAAAATCATGGGGCAGGCCGCGCGCATCCATCCGGTCATCGTCGCCTTCTCGCTCATCGCGGGAGAACGACTCTTTGGCCTCGTGGGCGCGCTCTTCGCCGTGCCCATCACCGCCATCCTCGTGGCCTGCTTCGACTACGCCCGCCTCAAGGCGCAACCGCAGCCCGTGGTGACGCTCCCCTCCTCCGAGCCGGCCACGGTCACCGGCCAGCGGACTCCGGCGGCCTGAGCACCCCTTCGTCTCCCACGCGAGACGACTACGGAGCCCTGCCCCCGAGCGCCTTGGCGTAGTTCGAGAGAGAGCGGTTGTAGCGCGGCAGATGACGCGCCAGTGCACCGAGCGCGAGCCCCACCGCCTCCCGCTCGCGTCCGGCATCCACGAGCGACAGCGCGAGGAACGCGGAGACAGCGTCATCGAGTTCATCGGACCCGACGGCCCGCTCGGCGGTGAGGAGCGCGACGCTCTCCTGCACTTCGCCCAGATTGCGCAGCGTGCTGGCCAGTTGAATCACGGCCTGGCGCCGCAGGCCGCCACTCAGTCCCGAGGCCAGGGCTTGTCGATACAGCGGCGCGGCCAGCGCTTCCTGTCCGAGTGAGTCGTGGGCCGACGCCCGCTCGAACAGTGCTCGCGGATGCCCCACCGGCAGCTCCGCCGAGAGCGCTTCCACGCGGGCGAGGAAGTCACCGGGAGCAGCCCCGTCGAAAGAGGCCCACAGCTCCGCGATGCGCCGCTCTCACTCCAGTTCGGTCGTCGTCACCGCCCCAGCTTCGCAGCCCGCATGGCGGCATGAAAGGCGTGAGGCCGCGGGAGTCGCCTCACTGACAGGCGGCGTCGCAGCGTGCTCCACGACAGAAGGGGATGCAGCGGCCACAGTCGATGGAGCCTTCCGGGCACCCGCCCGTGCAGCTCACACCGCCACAGCTCGGGCCTTCATCCGCGTGGGTGACGGCGGTCCCCAGCCCGCAGCAGGCATTGGCGACACAGTCGTCATCCGAGTAGCAGGTCCGGTCGGACAGCACCGGCGGCGCGTCATCCAGCGGCCCCAGGGGGTCCACATCGCATCCCAGTCCACCTCCGAGTGACATCCCGATGAAGAGGGGAAGCAGACGGACGAACATGGGACGAGACATGGACCCTCCGATGGGCGGTGGCTTACCGGTTCATCGAGCCGAGGAAGTCAGCGTTCGTCGGCGTCGGACGCATGTGCTTGAGCACGAACTCCATCGCATCGATGGGAGTGAACGGGTGGAGCACCTGGCGCAGCGCAGTGATGCGCACGAGATCGCCCGGCGACAAGAGCAATTCTTCCTTGCGCGTGCCGGACTTGTTGATGTCCAGCGTCGGGAAGATGCGCTTCTCCATCAGCTTCCGGTCCAGGACGATTTCGGAGTTACCCGTGCCCTTGAACTCCTCGAAGATGACCTCGTCCATGCGGCTGCCGGTGTCGATGAGCGCGGTGCCGATGATGGTCAGCGAGCCGCCTTCCTCGATGTTGCGCGCGGCGCCGAAGAAGCGCTTGGGCTTGTGCAGCGCGTTGGCGTCCACGCCGCCGGAGAGAATCTTTCCGGACGCGGGAACCACCGTGTTGTAGGCGCGCGCCAGACGGGTAATCGAGTCGAGCAGGATGCAGACGTCGTACTTCTGTTCGACGAGGCGCTTGGCCTTGTCGATGACCATCTCCGCCACCTGCACGTGCCGCGTGGCGGGCTCGTCGAAGGTGGAGGAGACGACCTCGCCCCGCACGCTGCGCTCCATGTCCGTGACTTCTTCCGGGCGCTCATCCACGAGCAGCACGATGAGGTACACGTCCGGGTGGTTGCGGCTGATGGCGTGCGCGATGTTCTGCAGCAGCACCGTCTTGCCGGCCTTCGGCGGCGCGACGATGAGGCAGCGCTGTCCCAGACCGATGGGGCAGAACATGTCGATGATGCGCGTGGTCATCTCCGACGACTCGTGCTCCAGCTTGAGCTTGCGCGTCGGATACAGCGGCGTGAGGTTGTCGAACAGGATGCGCTCGCGCGCCGCGTCCGACATCGGGTCCGTGAAGTTGACCTTGTCCACCTTCTGGAGCGCGAAGAAGCGCTCGCCCTCGCGGGGCTGGCGGATGGGGCCCGTCACCGTGTCGCCCGGGCGCAGGTTGAACCTGCGCACCTGCGACGGAGACACGTAGATGTCGTCCGGGCTGGGCTGGTAGTCGCTGTCGGAGCTGCGCAGGAAGCCGAAGCCGTCGCTGAGCATCTCCATCACGCCTTCGGCGTGGACCTCGAAGCGCTTGTCCGCGATGCCGCCGAGCAGCGCGAAGATGAGGTCCTGCTTCTTCAGACCCTGGTAGTTCTCGATGCCCACGTCGTGGGCCATCTTGGACAGGTCCGTGATCTTCATCCGCTTCAGGTCATTGAGCTTGATGACCTGCATCGGCGCGCCGTCGCGGCTGACTTCCGTGATCGCGGGCGCGTCGGGGACCTCCGGCGCGGGAGGCAGCGTGGCCGCCGGCGAATCGTCCTCTCCAGAGGAAAGACGCGCCTCCTGGATGTCGTCGTCGCGGACGGGACGGGAAATGGGGGTCAGGACCGGGCGGGGCGGCTCGGCGCTCACCTCGGC
>NZ_JABUMQ010000176.1:0-22764 GCF_013336645.1 Myxococcus sp. CA039A
GGGCTGGTGTGAGGGAGGGAGTCCTCAAGCACTGCGACCATCGCCTGCGGATTCCGATGGCGGGTCAGGTCGGTTCACTCAATGCGTCCGTTTCTGCCGGCATTCTGCTATACGAGGTCGCCCGGCAGCGGGGGAGCGCCTCCCGTTAGTCGGCCATCATCCGGGATCAATCCCCTTGACTTGGATGATGGGGACTTCTAAAAGGGCGCGCCTCGCACATCGGAGCCGGGTTGTTGACGGGTTCGGTGGAGGTGGTGTAGGGCGGTGGGCAGGAGCCGGATGAGTGCCGGTGTAGCTCAGTCGGTAGAGCAACTGATTTGTAATCAGTAGGTCGCGGGTTCAAGTCCCGCCGCCGGCCAAGCAGGACGGGGGCCGCGGATGAGGGCCCGAGACGAGCAGTATGGGGTGCAGTACGCAGTCTGAAGTAAAAGTGCGGAGGGATACCCAAGCGGCCAAAGGGAGCAGACTGTAAATCTGCCGGCTCTACGCCTTCGATGGTTCGAATCCATCTCCCTCCACTCGGCAACGCGGGAATAGCTCAGTTGGTAGAGCGTCAGCCTTCCAAGCTGAATGTCGTGGGTTCGAATCCCATTTCCCGCTCCAAACGTTGTAGTTCATAGCATCGCCAAGCCCTGATAGCTCAGTTGGCAGAGCGCATCCTTGGTAAGGATGAGGTCACCAGTTCAATCCTGGTTCAGGGCTCCATTTTTTAGAGGAGTGTCATGGCCAAGGAGAAGTTCGAGCGTAACAAGCCCCACGTGAACATCGGCACGATCGGACACGTGGACCACGGCAAGACGTCGCTGACGGCGGCCATCACGAAGGTGCTGGCCAAGACCGGCGGCGCCACGTTCCTGGCGTACGACCAGATCGACAAGGCGCCGGAAGAGCGTGAGCGCGGCATCACCATCTCCACGGCGCACGTGGAGTACCAGACGAAGAACCGGCACTACGCGCACGTGGACTGCCCGGGTCACGCCGACTACGTGAAGAACATGATCACGGGCGCGGCGCAGATGGACGGCGCCATCCTGGTGGTCTCGGCCGCGGACGGCCCGATGCCCCAGACGCGTGAGCACATCCTGCTGGCGCGCCAGGTCGGCGTTCCGTACATCGTGGTCTTCCTGAACAAGGTCGACCTGCTGGACGACCCCGAGCTGCGCGAGCTCGTGGAGATGGAAGTTCGCGACCTGCTGAAGAAGTACGACTTCCCGGGCGACTCGATTCCCATCGTCCCTGGCTCCGCCATGAAGGCGCTCGAGGGTGACACGAGCGAGGTCGGCGAGGGCGCCATCCTGAAGCTGATGGAGGCGGTGGACAGCTACATCCCGACGCCGCAGCGCGCGACGGACAAGCCCTTCCTGATGCCGGTGGAAGACGTGTTCTCCATCGCCGGCCGTGGAACGGTGGCGACGGGTCGCGTCGAGCGCGGCATCATCAAGGTCGGCGAGGAAGTTGAAGTCGTCGGTCTGCGCGACACGCAGAAGACCGTCGTCACGGGCGTTGAGATGTTCCGCAAGCTGCTGGACGAGGGCCGGGCGGGAGACAACATCGGCGCGCTGGTGCGTGGTCTGAAGCGCGAGGACATGGAGCGCGGGCAGGTGCTGGCCAAGCCGGGCAGCATCAAGCCGCACACCAAGTTCAAGGCGCAGATCTACGTGCTGTCGAAGGAAGAGGGTGGTCGCCACACCCCGTTCTTCAAGGGATACCGTCCCCAGTTCTACTTCCGCACGACGGACGTGACGGGAACGGTGAAGCTGCCTGAGAACGTGGAAATGGTGATGCCGGGCGACAACATCGCGATCGAGGTGGAGCTCATCACCCCGGTGGCGATGGACAAGGAGCTGCGCTTCGCTGTTCGCGAGGGTGGCCGCACGGTGGGCGCCGGCGTCGTGGCCGAGGTCATCGAGTAATACGCCTGGGAGGCCGCAGGGTCTCCTGGCTCCACTTTCCGGATTTAGAGGGGAGGGCACCTTCTGGTAGCCTTCCCCTCTCGTGTCTGATGAGGTAGGTCATGCCGAAGGGCAATCGTTCCATTATTTCGCTCGAGTGCACGGTGTGCAAAGAGCGGAACTACACGACCACGAAGAACAAGCGGAAGAGCCAGGACAAGCTCGAATTGAGCAAGTTCTGCTCGAAGTGCCGCAAGCATACGGACCATAAGGAAGGTAAGGTCTAGGTCGGTAGTTCCTGAGAGTTTCTAGGCCAGTAGCTCCAACGGTAGAGCAGCGGTCTCCAAATCCGCGTGTTGGGGGTTCGAATCCCTCCTGGCCTGCCAAGTCTCAGTGGGAGCGGGGCCCCCGGTACCTGGAGGTACCGGGGGTTCCTGTGTTTCCGCAGTTCGTAAAATTTCGCATTCGCAGTACCTCGTGAGGCACCATGGCGACGGCATCAGAGGCCAGCCAGCAGGCTAACCGCTCGGCGATGGATCCGAAGCGGCTCGTGGTCATCTTCTACCTCCTCGCCGGCATCATCCTGGCGCTGTTCCTGGAGCGCCTCTTTGGGGCGTTGTGGGCCAGCTTCGGATGGCCCGACTCGGTTCTCATCGAGGGGTTGGATTGGAAGGTGTCCACCCTCGTGGGCTACCTGGTGGCCGTGGGGCTTGCGCTGGTCGGATTCTTCCATCCAAAGACGCACACGCTCTCCATGGAGGTCGCGTCCGAGTTGATGAAGGTCTCCTGGCCTACCTGGCCGGAGACCCGGACGTCGACCATGGCCGTGGTCGTCGCCTCGCTTGTCGCCGCGGTGCTGCTCTTCTGCATCGACACCGTCGCGTACAACTTGATGGTGGAGTGGCTGCCGGCCCTGTGGGGGAAGCTGTAATGGCCATGAAATGGTACGTGGTCCACACCTACTCGAACTTCGAGAACCAGGCGAAGAAGAGCCTGGAGGAGAAGGTTCGGCTCGAGGGGTTGCAGGACCAGTTCGGTGAAATCCTCATCCCCATGGAGCAGGTCGTGGAGATGGTGAAGGGCGAGAAGAAGACGTCTCGCCGCAAGTTCTTCCCGGGCTACATCTTCGTGCAGATGGAGCTGAACGACCGGACGCTCCACCTGGTGAAGAACACACCAAAGATCACCGGCTTCCCCGGGACGGTGCAGAACCAGAACCCCCTGCCCATCTCGGACCAGGAGGTCGCGCGGCTCACGTCGCAGATCTCCGAGGGCACGCTCAAGCCCAAGCCCAAGGTGCAGTTCGACGATGGTGACACGGTGCGCGTCATTGACGGGCCCTTCGCCAACTTCAACGGCACGGTGGAAGAGGTCAACGCGGAGAAGGGTCGCGTGAAGGTGCTCGTGAGCATCTTCGGTCGCGCCACTCCCGTGGAGCTGGACTTCATGCAGGTGGAGAAGACCACCGGCTAGTTTTTCGCGGGCGGCTCGGGTAGAGCGCGCCTCGTACACCTTCCGCGCCCTTCGGGGCGCGGTTCCATGGGTGGGAGGGCCTCCCCGTCTGGAGGCCCGTCAGGACCACCCCCTCGAAAGGCAGTAGTCAGCCGATGAAGAAGGTCACAGGTCAGGTCAAGCTGCAGATTCCCGCCGGCAAGGCGAACCCCGCTCCGCCGATCGGCCCCGCGCTCGGTCAGCAGGGCGTGAACATCATGGAGTTCTGCAAGCAGTTCAACGCGAAGACGCAGGCGGAGGCCAAGGAGGGACTGATCATCCCGGTGATCATCACCGTCTATCAGGACCGCTCCTTTACCTTCATCCTCAAGACGCCTCCGGCGGCCGTCCTCATCAAGAAGGCGGCGGGCCTGCACACCGACAAGAAGAAGGGTTCGGGCGCGAAGAAGCCTGGCAAGGAGAAGGTGGGGCAGATCACCCGGAAGCAGCTCGAGGAGATCGCCACGAAGAAGATTCAGGACACCACCGCCGCGTCGCTTGAGGCCTGCATGAACACCATTGCTGGCACCGCGCGCTCCATGGGCATCGAAGTCGTCGGCTAAGCCGCCGCCCCACTCACGGACGAGGATTTCTGTCATGGCTCAGAATGGGAAGAAGTTCCGCGCGGCCGCCACGCTGGTGGATCGCGAGAAGCGCTACAGCATCGCCGAGGGCTTTCAGCTCCTGAAGAAGACGGTGGATGCGCGGGCGTCGAAGTACGACCAGACGGTCGATGTCGCCATCAACCTGGGTGTGGACCCCAAGCACGCGGACCAGATGGTCCGTGGCGCCGTGGTTCTGCCCAACGGCACGGGTGCCACCGTGCGCGTGGCCGTGTTCGCGAAGGGCGAGCGCGCCACCGAGGCTGGCAACGCGGGTGCGGACATCGTCGGCGCGGAGGATCTCCAGAAGCGCATCGAGGAGGGCTTCCTCGATTTCGATACCGTCATCGCGACGCCCGACATGATGGGTATCGTCGGTCGCCTCGGTAAGGTGCTCGGTCCCCGTGGCCTCATGCCGAACCCGAAGGTCGGCACGGTGACCATGGACGTGGCCAAGGCCATCCGCGACGCGAAGGGCGGTAAGGTCGACTTCCGCGCGGAGAAGGCCGGCATCGTCCACGCGAAGATGGGCAAGGCCTCCTTCGCGGTGGACAAGCTCGAGGGCAACTTCAACGCGCTGGTGGACCTGGTGATGAAGCTCAAGCCGGCCACCGCCAAGGGCGTGTATCTGAAGGGTATCGCTATCTCGACGACGATGGGCCCGGGCATCAAGATCGATACCCAGGAGATTCTGGCCCGCCACCGCTAGGCGGACAGCAGGCAGGGCGGCGCTCCCATCCCCGCACAGGGGGTGTCAGAGGCGCCGCTTGCCTGACGTCTCAGGTTCGAAAGTTCTGGATCTTTGCTGAAGCCGGGGGTATAGGCCCCCGGCTTTTGCAATTGGAGCGCCACGTCGTGAGACGGGTGTTCCGACCTGGTTCATGACAGCAGGGACCCGGTCAGAGGAGAAGTGCCCCGTTGGGAACCGGACAACCGGTCGGGGCATGGCTTCCCCTGTCGGGTTCAAACGGCCGCAAGGCCAGCCCTGCCGAGACTGGAGGTGCGTTGTGGTGTCTCTCGGAGACTCCTCTCGCTCTGCCACTTTGGCCCAGGCATCACGCCCGTCGGAAGACGGGCCAGTAAGGAGGTGAGTCAAAGTGCTGAAGAGCGAGAAGGAGGAGATGATCAAGGAACTCCACGAGAAGTTCTCGCGGACCAAGTCGGCCGTCGTTGCCGAGTTCTCCAAGGTGGATGTGGAGACGGTGACGAAGCTGCGCCGGAAGTTCCGTGAGGGCAACGTCGAGTACAAGGTCATCAAGAACACGCTGGCGCGTCGTGCGGCGCAGGGCACGGACGTGGCTGTCATCGCTGATGACTTCACGGGTCCCGTGGCGCTGTGCATCAGCTACGGCGATGTGGTGGCCCCGGCGAAGATCCTGACCGAGTTCACGAAGGACCTCGAGGACAAGATCAAGATCCGCAGCGCCGTGGTCGACGGCCGCAAGGTCGACGCCGCCGGTGTCAAGCAGCTGGCGAAGCTGCCGGGTCTCAACGAACTCCGAGCGCAGTTGCTCGGGATGATCACCCAGCCGGCTACCAAGCTGGTTCGGACGATTGCCGCCCCGGGTACGCAGCTCGCGCGGGTCATTCAGGCCCACGCGGACAAGTCGCAGGGGTAGTTTTCCTCATCTGTCCGAGAAGTTTTTCTACACCCACCTTTTCGGCCGTTCCTCCCTTTGGGAGTAAGGCCGTTAGTCAATCCAAGAAGGACACAGTTCCATGGCTGACCTGAACGCAATCGTTGATTCGCTTTCCTCCCTGACCATCATCGAGGCCGCCAACCTGGTGAAGGCCCTCGAGGAGAAGTGGGGCGTCTCCGCCGCCGCCGCCGCCGTTGTCGCCGGTCCCGCGGCCGCCACCGCCGCTCCTGTTGAGGAGAAGACGGAGTTCACGGTGGTGCTGGCGAACGCCGGCGCCAACAAGATCAACGTCATCAAGGAGATCCGCGCCATCACCGGCCTGGGCCTGAAGGAGGCCAAGGACCTGGTCGAGGGCGCGCCCAAGACGGTCAAGGAAGGCGTCAACAAGGACGACGCCAAGAAGATCAAGGACCAGCTCGTTGCCGCTGGCGCCACCGTCGACGTCAAGTAAGTCGAACAGGAGCTGCTTGGTTTCCGGGAATTCCCAAGCAGCTTCCTGACCGAATGAGCAGGCCGGCGCTCCCAGTGAGGGGGGCTGCCGGCTTTGCCCATTTGACAGTTGCAAATTTCCCGGCGCCGCCGCGCGTTATCGATGTTTGCCCCGCCCGAGCAGCCGTCCCCGGAGCCAGAATGCCGACGCAGATCCAGAACAATTTCCGCGTGCGGAAGACCTTCGCCAAGATCGCGAAGATCATCGACATTCCCAATCTTATCAACATCCAGAAGCAGTCCTACGAGAAGTTCCTCCAGGCCGATATCGCCCCGGAGAAGCGTGAGGACGTCGGACTTCAGGGTGTCTTCAACTCGGTATTCCCGATTCGGGACTTCAACGAGACGTCGTCCCTGGAGTTTGTCAGCTACCACCTGGAGAAGCCGAAGTACGACGTCGACGAGTGCCACCAGCGCGGGATGACCTATTCCGCCCCCATCAAGGTCGTGGTCCGCCTGGTGGTGTGGGACAAGGATGAGGAGACTGGCGCCCAGTCCATCCGTGACGTGAAGGAGCAGGAGGTCTACTTCGGGGAAATCCCGCTGATGACCCAGAACGGCACCTTCATCATCAACGGAACCGAGCGCGTGGTGGTCAGCCAGCTGCACCGCAGCCCGGGTGCCTTCTTCGACCACGACAAGGGCAAGAGCCACTCGTCTGGCAAGCTGCTCTACAACGCCCGCATCATCCCCTACCGCGGTTCGTGGATCGACTTCGAGTTCGACCACAAGGACCTGCTGTACGTGCGCATCGACCGCCGGCGCAAGCTGCCCGCGACGGTGCTCATTCGCGCCCTGGGCGCCGTCAGCGACACCGCGAAGAAGAACCCGCTGGAGTTCAAGGGCTCCACCGAGGAGATCCTCAACTACTACTACGCCACGGAGACCATCTACCTCCAGAGCGCGACGGACTTCGAGAAGAGCGTCGAGCTGGAGCTGCTCCCGGGCCAGCGAGCCACCCGCGACATCAAGACGAAGACGGGCGAGCTCATCGTCAAGAAGAACCGCAAGTTCACCCGCGCCGCCATCAAGAAGCTCGAAGCGGCGAAGATGAAGACGCTCCCCATCGACGCGGATGAGCTCTTCACGAAGGTGTCCGCCTACGACGTGGTGGACGAGAACACCGGCGAGGTCATCCTCGAGTGCAACGAGGAAGTCTCGCAGGACAAGGTCGACGAGCTCCTGAAGCGCAACATCAAGGAGTTCAAGGTCCTCTTCATCGACAACCTCAACGTGGGTCCGTACCTGCGTGAGACGTTGATGCTGGACAAGCTCGAGACGCCCGAGCAGTCCATCATGGAGATCTACCGCCGCCTGCGTCCTGGCGATCCCCCGACGCCGGAGACGGCGATCAACCTGTTCACCAACCTGTTCTTCAACCCTGAGCGCTACGACCTGTCCAAGGTTGGTCGCCTCAAGTTGAACTTCAAGTTCGGCCTCGAGGAGCCTCTCGACGGGCAGATCCTCACCAAGCGGGACATCCTCGAGGTGATCCGCTACCTGATCGATCTGAAGAACGGCAAGGGCACCATCGACGACATCGACCACCTCGGCAACCGCCGGGTGCGCGCGGTGGGTGAGCTGCTGGAGAACCAGTACCGCATCGGTCTGGTTCGCATGGAGCGGGCGATCAAGGAGCGCATGAGCCTCCAGGAGATCGAGACGCTCATGCCGCACGATCTCATCAACGCGAAGCCCGTCACGGCGGTCATCAAGGAGTTCTTCGGGTCCAGCCAGCTGTCGCAGTTCATGGACCAGACGAACCCCCTGTCCGAGGTGACGCACAAGCGTCGTCTGTCCGCGCTCGGGCCCGGTGGTCTCACCCGCGAGCGCGCCGGCTTCGAGGTGCGCGACGTGCACCCGACGCACTACGGCCGCATCTGCCCCATCGAGACGCCGGAAGGTCCGAACATCGGCCTCATCGCGTCGCTGTCGACCTATGCGCGCGTCAACGAGTTCGGCTTCGTCGAGACCCCGTACCGGAAGGTCGAAGCGGGCATCGTGACGACGGACGTGGCCTTCTACTCGGCGCTCGAGGAGGAGAAGCACACCATCGGTCAGGCGAACGCCGAGACGGACAAGAAGGGCAAGTTCGTCAACGCGCTCGTGTCCAGCCGCCGCGGCGGTGAGTTCGTCCAGGCTCGCGCCGAGGACGTGGACCTGATGGACGTGTCTCCGAACCAGCTGGTGTCGGTGGCCGCGTCGCTCATCCCGTTCCTGGAGAACGACGACGCCAACCGCGCCCTCATGGGCTCCAACATGCAGCGCCAGGCGGTGCCCCTGCTGCGCACCAGCGCTCCGCTGGTGGGTACGGGCATCGAGGCCATCGTCGCGCGCGACTCCGGCGTGACGTGCGTGGCCAAGCGCGACGGCACGGTGGAGAGCGTGGATGCCGGCCGCATCGTGGTGAAGGCGGACGTGCCCGCTTCGCTCAGCGACGTCTCGAGCGAGGTCGACATCTACAACCTGCTCAAGTACCAGCGCTCCAACCAGAACACCTGCCTCAACCAGAAGCCCATCATCAGCAAGGGCGACAAGGTCCGGAAGGGTGACGTCATCGCCGACGGCCCGGCCACCGAGACGGGTGAGCTGGCGCTGGGCCAGAACGTGGTCGTCGCGTTCATGCCGTGGCAGGGCTACAACTTCGAGGACTCCATCCTCATCAGCGAGCGCATCCAGAAGGATGACGTCTTCACGTCGATCCACATCGAAGAGTTCGAGTGCATCGCGCGAGACACCAAGCTGGGCAAGGAAGAGATCACCCGCGACATCCCGAACGTGGGTGAGGAAGCCCTCAAGGACCTCGACGAGAGCGGCATCATCCGCATCGGCGCCGAGGTGAAGCCCGGCGATGTGCTGGTGGGCAAGATCACCCCGAAGGGCGAGACGCAGCTGTCTCCCGAAGAGAAGCTGCTGCGCGCCATCTTCGGCGAGAAGGCCGGCGACGTTCGTGACAGCTCCCTGCGCGTGCCTCCGGGCGTGGTGGGCACCGTCATCAACGCCAAGGTGTTCAGCCGCAAGGGCGTGGAGAAGGACGAGCGCGCCAAGCAGATCGAGTCCATGGAGGAGGCGAAGCTCCTCAAGGACCAGAACGACGAGATCAAGGTCCTCCAGGACAGCGCCATCGGCCGCATCCGCGCGCTGGTGCGTGGCAAGGAGGTCCAGGGCAAGCTCGTGGACGACAAGGGGAAGATCCTCCTGAAGAAGGGGGACATCCTCGACGACGCGCTGCTGGCCACCGTGCCCTACAAGTACTGGGGCGAGATCTCCGTCGGCGACCCGCTCGACTCTCGCGTGCGCGACATCCTCCGCAACCTGGAGGAGACGAAGGAGGCCGTGAAGCTGGCCTTCGGCGAGAAGATCGCCCGCATCAAGAAGGGCGACGAGCTGCCCCCTGGCGTCATCAAGATGGTGAAGGTGTACGTCGCCATCAAGCGCAAGCTGGCCGTGGGCGACAAGATGGCCGGCCGCCACGGAAACAAGGGCGTCGTGTCCCGCATCCTCCCCGAGGAGGACATGCCGTACCTGGAGGATGGCCGTCCGGTGGACATCGTCCTCAACCCGCTCGGCGTTCCCAGCCGCATGAACATCGGGCAGATCCTCGAGACGCACCTGGGCTGGGCCGCCAAGGGCACCGGTGAGGCGCTGCAGCGCTACGTGGAGGACAACTGGAGCGCTGACGCCATCAAGGTCCGCCTCAAGGCCATCTACGGTGAGGAGACCGCGTTCGGCGAGTTCCTCGACAAGCTGGACGAGGAGGAGATCAAGCAGCTCTGCCGTCGCTCCAAGCGGGGTATCCACGTGGCCACGCCGGTGTTCGACGGCGCGCACGAGCTGGAGATCCACCAGCTGCTGGACGAGGGGAAGCTGCCCCGCACGGGCCAGATGGTGCTCTTCGACGGGCGCACGGGTGAGCCGTTCGACCAGAACGTCACCGTCGGCGTCATGTACATGCTGAAGCTGCAC
This sequence comes from Myxococcus sp. CA039A, assembly GCF_013336645.1. NCBI lineage: Bacteria > Pseudomonadati > Myxococcota > Myxococcia > Myxococcales > Myxococcaceae > Myxococcus > Myxococcus sp. CA039A. The sequence continues at coordinate 10,081 of NZ_JABUMQ010000176.1, forward strand.
CACCTGGTGGACGAGAAGATCCACGCCCGTTCCATTGGTCCCTACTCCCTCGTCACGCAGCAGCCCCTGGGCGGCAAGGCCCAGTTCGGCGGTCAGCGACTGGGAGAGATGGAAGTCTGGGCGATGGAGGCCTACGGCGCGGCGTACACGCTGCAGGAGTTCCTCACCGTCAAGTCGGACGACGTGGTGGGCCGCACGCGCATGTACGAGGCCATCGTCAAGGGCGACAACGTCCTGGAGAGTGGCCTGCCCGAGTCGTTCAACGTGCTTCTCAAGGAGCTCCAGTCACTCGCGCTCGACGTCGAGCTGCTGGAGCACGCCCCCCCGGAGCGGCAGCGCAGCTTCGGCGGTGACTTCCTGGGTGGTGGTGGTGACGGCGAAGACCGGAAGACCGGTACCGACGCCTGAGAGAGCCGGAGCGCCCGCCTGACCGGCCGCCCGCCACCCTGAAAAGGGTGGGCGCGGCCGGGTCCGGGGCGGGGGCCCGAATCAGCTGGCGTTCCCCACGGGGGACGCCTCACGAGATTTCGGAGGCAACGTGAAGGACATTTTCAACTTCTTCGAGAAGCCGAAGGACCCGCTGTCGTTCAACGCCATCCGCATCGCGCTGGCGTCGCCCGACAAGATCCGCCAGTGGTCCCATGGCGAGGTGAAGAAGCCGGAGACCATCAACTACCGCACGTTCAAGCCGGAGCGTGACGGCCTGTTCTGCGCCCGCATCTTCGGGCCGGTGAAGGACTACGAGTGCAACTGCGGCAAGTACAAGCGCATGAAGCACCGTGGCGTGGTGTGTGAGAAGTGCGGCGTGGAGGTCATCCAGTCGAAGGTCCGCCGCGAGCGCCTGGGTCACATCACCCTGGCCACGCCGGTGGCCCACATCTGGTTCCTCAAGTCGCTGCCGAGCCGCATCGGCAACCTGCTCGACATCACGCTCAAGGAGCTGGAGAAGGTCCTCTACTGCGAGAGCTACATCGTCCTCGACCCCAAGTCGACGCCGCTGACCAAGGGCGAGCTCATCAGCGAAGAGAAGATGCACCGGCTCTACCAGGAGCACGGTGAGGACTCCTTCACCACGGGCATGGGCGGCGAGGCCGTCCGCGAGATGCTCAAGGCGCTGGACGTGGAGCGGCTGTCCGAGGACCTGCGCAAGGACATGCGCGAGACCACCAGCGAGGCGAAGCGGAAGAAGTACGCCAAGCGCCTGAAGGTGGCCGAGGCGTTCCGCGTCTCCGGAAACAAGCCCGAGTGGATGATGCTGGACGTGATTCCGGTGATTCCGCCGGACCTGCGCCCGCTCGTTCCCCTCGACGGTGGCCGCTTCGCGACCTCCGACCTGAACGACCTGTACCGTCGCGTCATCAACCGCAACAACCGCCTCAAGCGCCTCCAGGAGCTCAACGCCCCTGACATCATCATCCGCAACGAGAAGCGGATGCTGCAGGAGGCGGTGGACGCGCTGTTCGACAACGGTCGCCGTGGCAAGACCATCACCGGCCCGAACAAGCGGCCGCTCAAGTCGCTGTCCGACATGCTCAAGGGCAAGCAGGGCCGGTTCCGTCAGAACCTGCTCGGCAAGCGCGTGGACTACTCGGGCCGCTCCGTCATCGTCGTCGGTCCCGAGCTGCGCCTGCACCAGTGCGGCCTGCCGAAGATCATGGCGCTCGAGCTGTTCAAGCCGTTCATCTACAACAAGCTCGAAGAGAAGGGTTACGTCACCACCATCAAGTCGGCGAAGAAGATGGTGGAGAAGGAGCGTCCCGAGGTCTGGGACATCCTCGAGGACGTCATCCGCGAGCACCCGGTGCTCCTCAACCGCGCGCCCACGCTGCACCGCCTGGGCATGCAGGCCTTCGAGCCCGTGCTCATCGAAGGCAAGGCCATCCAGCTGCACCCGCTCGTCTGCGCGGCGTTCAACGCCGACTTCGACGGTGACCAGATGGCCGTGCACGTGCCGCTCTCCATCGAAGCCCAGATGGAAGCCCGCGTGCTGATGATGTCGACGAACAACATCCTCAGCCCCGCGAACGGCAAGCCCATCATCGTCCCGACGCAGGACATGGTGCTCGGCATCTACTACATGACCCGCGCCCGCGAGTTCGCCAACGGCGAGGGTCGCGTGTTCAGCTCGCCCGACGAGGTGCGCGCCGCGCACGACCACGGCGAGGTGCACCTGCAGGCGAAGGTGGTCTGCCGCATCGATGGTGTCCGCAAGGAGACCACCGTCGGCCGCGTCCTCCTGTGGGAAGTGGTGCCGCGCCGCGTGGGCTTCGACGCCATCAACAAGGTGCTCGACAAGAAGTCGCTCGGCGGCCTCATCGACCTCTGCTACCGCCTCACCGGCGAGAAGGAGACGGTGCTGCTCGCGGACCGCATCCGTAGCCTCGGCTACTACAACGCGACCCGCGCCGGCATCTCCATCGCGCTCAAGGACATGATCATCCCTGCGAAGAAGCAGGAGTTCCTGGACTACGCGCGCAAGGAAGTGGCGGAGATCGAGAACCAGTACCTCGAGGGCCTCATTACCGACGGTGAGCGCTACAACAAGGTCATCGATATCTGGGCCGAGGTCACCGAGAAGGTCGCCCAGGAGATGATGCAGCAGATCTCCCAGGAGGAGACCTCCGGGGACAAGGACGGCAAGCGCGAGTCGCGCAAGCAGCCCTCGTTCAACCCCATCTACATCATGGCTGACTCTGGCGCGCGTGGTAGCGCCCAGCAGATTCGCCAGCTGGCCGGTATGCGCGGCCTGATGGCGAAGCCCTCCGGCGAAATCATCGAGACGCCCATCACCGCGAACTTCCGCGAGGGCCTCTCCGTGCTGCAGTACTTCATCTCCACGCACGGCGCTCGCAAGGGTCTGGCGGACACGGCGCTCAAGACGGCCAACTCCGGTTACCTCACCCGCCGTCTCGTCGACGTGGCGCAGGACGCCATCATCAACGAGTACGACTGCGGCACCATGGACGGTCTGTTCATCGGCGCCCTGGTCGAAGGCGGAGAGATCATCGAGCCCCTCGGCGAGCGCATCCTGGGCCGCGTGGCCCTCGATGACATCCTCGACCCCGTCACGGGCGAGGTGCTGGTGCGCGCCAACGAGGAGATCGACGAGGAGCGCGTCCGCCGCATCGAGAACAGCGGTCTGGACAAGGTGAAGATCCGCTCGGTGCTCACGTGCCAGGCCAAGCGCGGCATCTGCGTGGAGTGCTACGGACGTGATCTGGCCCGCGGCCGGAAGGTGTCCGTGGGCGAGGCCGTCGGCGTCATCGCGGCGCAGTCCATCGGTGAGCCGGGTACGCAGCTGACGATGCGCACCTTCCACATCGGTGGCGCGGCGACTCGGCGCGCGGAGCAGTCCAGCCTGGAGAACCGCTACGCCGGTAAGGTGAAGTTCGCGGGTCTCACCACGGTGCAGAAGGTGGATGGCACCCTGGTCGCGATGAACCGCAACGGCGAGCTCGTCGTGGTCGACGACTCCGGCCGTGAGCGCGAGCGCTACCAGATCATCTACGGCGCCCGCATCCTCATCAAGGAAGGGCAGCGCATCGAGCCGGGTACGCTCGTGGCCGAGTGGGATCCGTTCGCGATTCCGCTGCTCACCGAGGTCGGCGGCACGGTCCGGTACGAGGACATCATCGAAGGCGTGACGATGTCCGAGACGCTCGACGAGGTCACCGGTCTGTCCCGGAAGACCATCATCGAGTCCAAGGATCCGGAAGCGCGTCCGCGCGTCTCCATCCGCGACGCCCAGGGCAACACGAAGGACCTGCCCTCGTCCCGCAACCCGGCGAGCTACTTCCTGCCGCAGGGCTCCATCATCACCGTCAACGACGGCGATGAGATCCACCCGGGCGAAGTGCTCGCCAAGGTGCCCCGCGAGACGACGAAGACCAAGGACATCACGGGCGGTCTGCCCCGCGTGGCCGAGCTCTTCGAGGCGCGCAAGCCGAAGGACGCCGCGGCCATCGCGGAGATCGACGGCGTGGTGTCGTTCGGCAAGGACACCAAGGGCAAGCGCAAGCTCATCATCACCCCCGAGGTGAATGGCGAGCAGCGCACGGACCTGGCCAAGGAGTATTTGATCTCCAAGGGCAAGAACATCAGCGTCCACTCCGGCGACCGCGTGAAGGCCGGCGAGGCGATGATGGACGGCGCGGCCAACCCGCACGACATCCTCAAGGTGCTCGGCGAGAAGGAACTCGCTCGCTACCTGGTGGACGAAGTGCAGGAGGTCTACCGACTCCAGGGTGTGAAGATCAACGACAAGCACATCGAGACGATCGTCCGGCAGATGCTCCGCCGCGTGCGCGTCACCGACGTGGGCGACACCAACTTCCTCGTCGACGAGCAGGTCGAGAAGTGGGTGTTCGAGGAGGAGAACGAGAAGATCATGGCCGAGGGCAAGCGCCCGGCCGTGGGTGAGCCGCTGCTGCTCGGCATCACCAAGGCTTCGCTCTCCACCGAGTCGTTCATCTCGGCGTCTTCCTTCCAGGAGACCACCAAGGTGCTCACCGAGGCCGCCATCAACGGCAAGGTGGACTACCTGCGCGGCCTCAAGGAGAACGTCATCATGGGCCGGCTCATCCCCGCCGGCACGGGCCTGCCGAACTACAAGCACCTCGACATCGAGGTGGAGAGCCCGACCGACGAGGTCAACGAGATGGAGGCCGCTCTGGCTGGCGCCCATGGCGACGGAGGCCCCCTGGCCCCGCCGTCCCAGCGCTCGGAAGGCACCCAGACGACCGGCGCCGCCTAGCGCCCACCGGCCGCCCCCCTGGGCGTGCCGACCTGCTTCCCTCCGCCGCCCCGGTGTTCGCACCGGGGCGGCGGTTTCATTTTATGCCCCCAGTAAATCCGGACTTCCCGGACGTTGGTCTTGACGGTGATGGCGCGCTGCGTTAAGTTTTGCGCGAAGACTTTTGACACGCCGGGTGAGCCCCCGGCGACGCCAGGACTGAAAAGGGGAAGACGACATGGCCACGACGAAGCAGGCGGCGACGAAGAACGAGACGACCACGACCGAGGCGAGCGCCGAGGCGGTGAAGAGCGGTCTTTCGAACGTGGAAGTATTCCTGAAGGCCCAGCTCGCTCATGCGCAAAAGCGCATCGAGGAGCTGGAGGGCGAGGCCGGCAAGGTGGTGAAGGCGCTGGACGCCCGCCGCGTGGAGGCCACCAAGGAGGCGCAGTCGCTGTGGACGAAGTTCCAGGCGGGTGAGCTGCTGACGGACCCCCGCGTGAAGGAGCTGGGCACGAAGGTGAACGCGGCCGGCACGGAGCTGCGCAAGCGTCTGGATGGGCTGCAGGCCAGGGTGGTGGAGACGGTGGGCGTGGCCAGCCAGTCCCAGCTTCAGGAAATCAACAAGGAGTTGTCCAAGCTGTCGCGCAAGGTGGACGCGCTGCTCAAGCCCATCCGCCGCAACGGCGCCGCGAAGGGTTCCGAGACCACGCCGCGCGCCTGAGAGCGCCGCGTGGTTGACGGTTGGTGCCCCCTACCTACTCCACGAGTGGACACGGAGCAGGGCAGGGGGCTCGTTCTCGTTTCCTTCACCCCGGGGGTGTGATTACGTGGCAGGTCCGTTCGACTGTTCCAGGCTTGCTTGCTTGCTTGGTGCACCCCCTCCCGGAGAGACCCATTGGACAACAAGCCCGAGGCCCCCCGAGAGAAGAACCCTGTCGCGGAAACTTTTGAGCGCATCTGGAGTCAGGCGCTCCTGGCCGTGAACACCGCCGAAGAGGAAGCCTCCCGGGCCGTACAGCGGGTGGCGGCCGTGGCGGGCTGGAGCCAGGACGAGGTGAAGCGTCAGGCCCAGGCGTTCTCGGACCGGCTGGCGGGTCACCGCAAGGACCTGGAGCACAACGTGGAAGACAAGGTCCGTACCGCGCTGACCCGGATGAAGCTGCCCCGCCGCGAGGAACTTCAGGCGTTTGGTTCCCGATTGGACCGCCTGGCCGAGCGCATCCAGGCCCTGGAGCAACGTAAGTGAAGGCCCCCGCCCACACGGGCGGGAGGTCTTTCGGTACGCGGTTCTTCGAATCTCTCCACGCCCTGAGTTCCGGCTGCTCCCGACTCCCCTTGCTGGCAGGGGTGGCGCTCGTCATGTCCGCGCGGCTGGTGCCGCTGCTGGAAGAGCGACCGGTGCAGCCCGTCGTCCCCGAGCGCGTGGGGGCAGAGAGTGCTTCTCCGGAAGCCTCCCTCATCGACATCGTGCTGTCCCGCCGCGCGCCGGACCTGGGGCTCACCCTGCGGCGGCAGCTGGGACAGGCCATCGCGGAGGAGGCTCGGACGGCGGGGTATGATCCGCTGCTCGTGCTGGCCCTCATCGACGTGGAGTCCGACTTCGCCGAAGAAGCCGTCTCCGAGAAGGGCGCGCGCGGGCTGATGCAGATCAAGCCCAGCACGCTCCACTTCCTGGCGGAGAAGGAAGGGCTGCGCCTGTCCCGGGAAGAGGTGACGGCGGACACCGCCCTCTGTGTCCGGCTGGGCATCCGCTACCTGCGCTCACTCCAGGACCGCTTCGGTGGCGACCTGGAGCTGGCGCTGATGGCCTACAACGCCGGTCCCACCCGCATCCGCAACGCCATCAAGCAGGGCGAGCTGGAGCGCTTCCGGCGCTACCCGCGGGCGGTGCGACGCGACTTCCGCCGCTTCCGCGAGGGCCATGGCCTGGGTGGAGACTGGGCCCTGGCGCAGCGCGAGGTCCCCAGCGCCGAGCCGACGCCCTGACGCGTCAGTGAATCTCCAGGCCGCACGCCCGCTCCAAGCGGGTACATGTGCGCCTTGTCCCGTTCCCCAGGGTGCGCTAAGCGTTGCAAGTGCCCGGGACTGTTGGAGATTCCGAGGAGTGACTACATGAATCGCCCGTTTTCGAGCGCGGCACTCGCCGCCGCCATGGTGGCGTTGTCCCCGCTGGGAGCCCTTGCGGGCTCCGTCTACCTCAACGGTGTGTTGATCGACGGCGTCACCAACCAGAAGTTCGAGAAGGCCACCGTCCGCATCGACGAGGCCGGCAACATCCACATCGACGCACCGGGCTACCGCGCATCGACGTCGAGCGCGACGCCTCCTCCGACGGCTCCCGCGCAGGCCGCCGCGCCGCCCGCGACTCCCAGGACGACTCCCGCCGCCGCGCAACCCTCCACGCCGCAGGCCATGGCCGTGCCCGCCGCCGCGCAGGGGACTCCTCCCGCTGCCGCCACCCCCGCCGTGGCCACGACGCCAGGGCGCATCACCCAGCGCTACTGGCTGGTGACGGAGCAGACGGTGCCGGGGATGACGGAGTACGACATTGATGTGTACGTCAACTCGCGCTGGCTCCGGAAGCTGCGTGGCAATGAGGACCAGGTGGTCGTCGACGTCACCAAGCACCTGCAGCCGGGGAGCAACCAGGTGATGTTGATGGCGCGGAAGGTCAGCACGGGCTCGAGGCGCAGCGATTCGCCCAAGCACGTGTTCCGGGTCATCATCGGCGAGGGCAACGAGGGGGGCGGGAACGTGATGATCGACAACCCCCTCATCCGCTTCCAGACGACGGCGGCGGAGTCGAAGGACGTCACACAGGAATTCACCCTCACCACGCGCTGACGGGGGAGGGGCCACGGAGAGACACGTCGTGTTCAACCTGGATGAGCGCTACCGCGGCCTTCCCGCGACGCGCGAACAGATCCTCGCGCTGCACACCTCGCTCAACACGCCGCATGTGGCCATCCCCGGCAAGCAGGCCGGACCGTCACAGGCGTTCGTCGTGGGCCTCCGCGGAGGGCAGGGGGCAGCCGTCTTCGTCTACCTCTACCTCTCCGAGGCCGAGGACTGCGCAGTGTACCTGTCCGGCCGCCGCAACATGACGGCGGACGAGTACCGCGACGACGAGGGCGAGGCGCTCGCCTTCGTCGAGTCGCTCGGCTTCATGATGGATGACGCCAACTGGCGCGCGCAGCCGGCGGAGCAGCAGGACGAAATGCTCAAGGCGCTGCCGGTCTTCTTCAAGGACCCCAAGCTCGTGCCTGCGGTGAAGGCGCGCGCGGAGGAGAAGAAGAACGTCACCACCACCCTGGGCCGGTTCCTCGCGGCCTTCTGAATCCCGTCTCCCACTTCCTTCCCGCCGTCGAGAACCGCTCCCATGCTCCGCCTCGCCTCAGCCTCCTGCTCCCTCGCGCTCGTGCTGGCGCTCTCCGGTTGTGTCCATACCCCCACGGAGAAGGAGCGCCGCAGCGCGGAGATTCACTACGACCTGGCGCTCCAGGCCCAGCAGCAGGGGCACCTCCAGGACGCGCTGCGCGAGCTGCAGGTGTCTCTGGACAATGACCCGGACTACCCCGAGGCCCACAACGCCATGGGCATCCTCCTGCACATGGCCTTCGGCCGGCCGGCCGAGGCGGTGGGGCACTACGAGCACGCGCTGAAGGTGCGGCCCGGCTTCTCCGAGGCCCGGACCAACCTGGCCAACGTCCACCTGGACCAGGCGCGCTACGACGAGGCCATCAAGCTCTACGAGCAGGTCCTCAACGACATGCTCTACGTGACGCCCTACATCGCCCAGGCCAACCTGGGCTGGGCGCTCTACAAGAAGGGCGACACGGCGCGCGGGGTGGGGAGCCTCAAGGCGTCGGTGACGACCAACCCCGGCTTCTGCCTGGGCTACCGCAACCTGGGCATCATCTACGACGAGACGGGCAAGCTGGATGAGTCGTGCCGGCAGTTCTCCCGCTTCCGTGAGAACTGTCCAGAAGCGGCCGAAGCGCACATGCGCGAAGGCGTCTGTCTGGCGAAGCAGGGGCAGGCGGATGCCGCCAAGCAGGCCTTCGAGTTCTGCGAGGCCAAGGCGAAGTCCAGCGAGCAGGAGATGAAGGACGACTGCCGAAGGCTGCTCGAAAAGCTCTAGTCTGCTATCTGGACGTACCGTGGACCACGTCGACTTCGGCAAGTACCTGAGCCAGCAGCGCGACCTCCGGGGCATGTCCCTGGAGGACGTCGCGCGGGAGACCAAGATTCCCCCGACGCTCATCGCCGCCCTGGAAGCGGGGCAGGTGGAGCGGCTGCCTTCTCGCATCTTCGTGGTGAACTACATCAAGGCCTACGCCCAGGTCATCGGCCTGTCCCCCGAGGAGGCGGTGCTGCGCTACGAAGAGGTGGACCGCTCGGTGCCCTCTCCGTCGCCCGCGCAGCTCGAGCAGGAGCGCCGCAAGCGGGCCTACGTGGGGCTGTCCGTCCTCCTGGTGGCCCTGGCCCTCGGTGTCTATCTGTTCCTCGTGTTGAGCGGGAAGCTTCCTTCTCCGCTCGCGCGTTGAAGGACGCCATGGAGCGCTACGACGACGATGCGCTCGTGCTGTCCACCGTGGACTACGGCGAGGCTGACCGACTCGTCACGCTGCTGACGCGCGAGCATGGGAAGCTGACGGCCTTCGCCGCGGGGGCTCGCAAGAGCAAGCGGCGCTTCGCGGGTGCGCTGGAGCCGTTCATGCGCCTGCGGGTGCACATCGTCGAGACGCGCGGCTCCACCGTGCGGCTGGACACCACGGACATCGTCGCTGGCTACTACGCGGCCCGAGAGGACCTGTCGCTCATCGCCCGCGCCCTGTACGCCGTGGAGCTGTGCCGGGAGCTGACTCGCGACCACGAGCCGCAGCCGGAGCTCTTCTTCCTGCTCGAGAACTACCTGCGCCGCCTGGATGCGAAGGAAGCGGGCCCCACGTCGCTCCTGGCCTTCGAGCTGTCGGCGCTGGCCCACGCAGGCCTCATGCCGCGCTTCGATGCGTGCTCGCTGTGCGGTGGCGAACCCGGAGAGCGTCCCCGGTTCGACCAGGCTCACGGTGGCGCTGTCTGCGAGCCGTGCAGCGTGCGCGCACGCGAAGCCGTCCTCATCCCCGCGGCCCTGCTCTCCGGACTGCGCGCGCTTCAGGAAGGCGAGCGCACGCCGCTCCCGGCTGACCTGCGCGCCCGCGCCCGTGGCTTGCTCAACGTCTTCATCGCCCACCACCTGGGGCGCCGCCTCAAGAGCGTGGACTTCATGGCCCAGGTGGGCCTGGACTGACGACGGGGCGCGGTGCGCGCCACTCGGGAGAAACCATGAGCGAAGGGCAGGAGTCGCCGCTGGACGTGGTGTGCTTCGGTGAGACGCTGGTGGACTTCCTTCCCTCCGAACAGGGCAAGCGCGTGCGCGAGGTCGCCGCGTGGCATCCCTGTCCGGGTGGCTCGCCCGCCAACGTCGCGGTGGGGCTGGCTCGGCTGGGGCTTCGGTCCGCCATGCTGGGCGTGGTGGGTGCGGACGAGTTCGGCCACTTCCTGCGCGAGCGACTCGCTCACGAGGGCGTGAATGTGAGCCACCTGCGCCAGACACCGGACGCTCGCACGGGGCTGGTGTTCATCTCCCTGGATGCGAAAGGTGAACGCAGCTTCACCTTCTTCCGGACGCGCTCCGCGGAGTTCCTCCTGGGCGACACCGACGTGGACGCGGACTTCCTGCTCCAGGCTCGGGCCGTGCACTGTGGCTCCAACTCCTTGCAGCGCGATGAGGCCCGCTCGGCCACGGTGCGGATGCTCACCCTGGCTCGTGACGCGGACCGTATCGTGAGCTGCGACCCCAACCTGCGCCTGCACGCGTGGGAGGACCCGGAGCAGCTCAAGGGGCTGCTCGTGCGGATGTTGCCCCTGTGCACCGTGGTGAAGCTGTCCGAGGAAGAGATTGGCTTCGTCACGGGCACGGAGTCTCCCGAGGAGGCCTTGACGCGACTGTCGTCCCTCGGCGTGCGGCTGCCGGTGGTGACGCTGGGCGAGCGCGGCGCACTGTTCCTGTGGCGCGGTGAGCGGGTTCAGGTCCCCGCGCCACGGGCCCGGGTGGTGGACACCACCGGAGCAGGGGATGGCTTCGTCGCGGCGCTGCTCCACGGCCTGGTGCGGTGGTACGGCGGCGCCCGCGCGCTGGAGTCCGCCACGCGCGAGGAACTCGTGGCACTGACAACGTTCGCCTGCGAAGTCGCCGCCCGTGTCGTCGAGAAGCCGGGTGCGGTGGAGGGACTGCCTCGCGCGGAAGAACTCACGTCGGTGTGGCCTTCGCGCCCCGTCGCTCGTTGAGGCGCGACAGGGCAGGGGGCTCGCCTACGGTGGGGTGATTCTCGTCACGAAGCTGTCCGACGAGGACCTCCCCGTCACCGGGCCCGAGCCGAAGTCGAGGGTGCCGACGAGCCGCCCCCACAGGACGACATCTCGCAGCCCCACGCTTCCCACGCGCATCGCGGATTGATTGCCGACGTCGCCGAAGGCGCGACCCCAGCGCGTCTCTCCATCGCGGCCCAGCTTCGCCACGAAGATGTCATCGCCGCCCGCGCTCGTCAGAAGCCCTTCGCCGAAGTCGATGGACGTGCTGAACGAGCCCGTCACGACCACGCTCCCCGCGAAGTCGACGTCCACGTCATATCCCCAGTCGAAGCCCGGGCCGCCGAAGCTCCGGCTCCAGCGATGGTGGCCCTCGCCATCCAGCGAGACAACGAACACATCGCCGTCGCCGCTCGAGAGGGGACCTCCTCCGTGGTCCACCGTGCCGATGAACGCACCCGTCGCCACGACGTTGCCCGATGGGTCCGCGGCCAGCCGCCAGAAGGTCTGGTTTCTCAGCGGGCCGAAGCTCTTTGCCCAGAGGGGCTCGCCATGAGCGTCCAGCTTCAGCACGTAGACGTTGAAGCCCGGCTCGGACAGCCAGGGCACGCCGTGGAACGACAGCGTGTCCACATAGCCGCTGCTGATGAAGAGGTTGCCCTCCGCGTCCACCGCCAGCGACGCGAGGGTGCTCACGGGACCTGCCTCGTAGAGGTTGTTCCACACGGGCGCTCCGCTGCTTCCCGCGAGCCGTACGACGAACTGGTTCAAGGGCCCCTTCGCCGGAATCGGCCCGTCGCCGTAGTCGACGGAGCCCGCGAAGTAGCCGCTCACGTACACGTCTCCGTCGGATGCCACGACGAGCGTGCCCGTCTGCTGTTGCCCACCATCTCCGAAGCACCGGCTCCAGACATGCTCGCCGGAGGCCGCGAACTTCGCCACGAAGGCGCGGGGGTAGCCGGGCTCGCCACGGCAGGGCAGCGGGCCTCCTCCAAAGTCCAGCAAGCCCCAGTAGTCACCCGTGATGACCAGGTTGCCCTCCGAGTCGACGGTGATGCCCGTGGCCTGTTGGTAGTTCTCGTCGCCAAATCGCCGGCTCCATAAGCGTTGCCCCTGTGGGTCGAACCGCGCGACGAGAATGTCCGAGTTCGCCGTGCCCACGAGCGCGGTGTGGCCATCCGGTTGAACCGCCAGGTCTCCAAACCCGTCGACCCCGCCATGGGTCGCGGTCCATTCGCGGCGATTGAGCTCGAGAGGCTGCATCCGTGCGAGAGGCTCCGCCGGCGTGGCCACTTCCGCCCCAGTGCCGCCATCGCATGCCGCCACCAGGGCCACGAGCCACAGGGCGGATGAAAGCCTGAATATCGAGTTCATGCGGACAGGCTAGAAAGGCCCATCCGTCGGATACAAGGCGCACGGGCCGCTCATGTCGGAGTGGTGGCGCCTGCTCTCGCGGCTGTCGTGTACGAGGACTTCTCGTGACCTGATCGGGACGCCGGAGCGGAACCCGCGCACGAGCGCCGTTCATGGTCGCCGACGCACTGGCGCGCGGTGGATTCCTGAAACGGGCCGGTGACGGGGAGGGGCTCGTCCTGGAG